>VFLG01000070.1 GCA_009885195.1 Gallionellaceae bacterium | reverse complement strand
GGAATAGCGCTGCTGATTGCTGTGCTGTTGATTACTGTACTGGTGCCCAGAAGAGGACTCGAACCTCCACACCTTGCGGCACACGGACCTGAACCGTGCGCGTCTACCAATTCCGCCATCTGGGCATTAGATTGCTTGAGGGCGCGTAATTTAATCGTTATAGGATAGGCTGTCAATGATAAGTAAGAAAAAGAACATCCGTGAACTCGACCCATTCCTGGAGCGGGAGCGCGAGCAGTACCAGCAACCCTTACCCAGCCGTGAGTACATTTTGCAATTGCTGGCCGAGCAGGGTGTGCCGCTGGCCGAAGAAGAGTTGTGCCAGATGTTGCACATCCAGGAACAGGAGGCCGAGTTGTTTACGCGCCGCCTGCGCGCCATGGAGCGCGACGGTCAGATCATGCGTAACCGCAAGCAGGCGATTTGTGTGATGGATAAACTTGATTTGATTAAAGGCAAGGTGCAAGGCCACCCTGACGGTTTTGGTTTCCTGATTCCGGAGGACGGCAGCCCCGACCTGGTGCTGAGCGCCAGGGAAATGCACAAGGTGTTGCACGGCGATACCGTGATGGCGCGGGTAAGCGGTATGGATCGCCGTGGCCGGCGCGAAGCCAGTATTGTTGAAGTGCTGGAACATGGCACGACGCGCCTGGTCGGGCGCATGTATGAAGAGCATGGCATCCAGTTTGTGGTGGCGGAGAATCGCCGCATCAGTCAGGACATTCTGGTTGCACCCGGTGAACGCAGTGCAGCAAAGGCGGGGCAGGTGGTGATGCTGGAAATCTTACAGCAGCCCAGCAAGAATGCCCAGCCCATAGGCCGCATCGTCGAGGTGCTGGGCAACTACGCCGACCCCGGCATGGAAATCGAAATTGCGCTGCGCAAGCATGATCTGCCGAACGAGTTTCCGGATGACACCCAGCGCCTGGCCAAAAAGTTTGCACCGAAAGTTTCGCCTGAGGATTACGCCGGACGCGAGAGTGTCGCCAAGCTGCCGCTGGTCACAATAGATGGTGAAACCGCGCGCGATTTTGACGACGCGGTATATTGCGAGCCGCACGGCAACGGCTTCCGCCTGGTGGTGGCGATAGCGGACGTGAGCCATTATGTGCAGCCCGGCGATGCGCTGGATAAGGAAGCACTGAATCGCGGCAATTCGGTATATTTCCCACGCCGCGTCATCCCCATGTTGCCGGAAGAATTATCCAATGGCCTGTGCTCGCTCAACCCCGACGTCGAACGCTTGTGCATGGTGTGCGACATGCAAATCAACAGCCAGGGCGACATCGAAAAATACCGCTTTTATCCATCGGTGATGTTCTCGCACGCACGCCTGACATACAACCAGGTGGCGGACATGCTGGCTAATCCGCAAGGAGAAAATGCGCAGAAATTCGCCGCAGTGCTGCCGCACATCAATCACCTGCACACCTTGTTCAAGACCTTGCTGCAAGCGCGCGAGAAGCGTGGCGCGATAGACTTCGAGACCATAGAAACGCAGATGGTGTTCAACGATAGCGGCAAGATCGAGCGCATCGTGCCGGTGATCCGCAACGATGCCCACCGCCTGATCGAGGAATGCATGCTGGCGGCGAATGTGTGCACGGCCAATTTCCTGAGCGAACGCCAACATACGGTGTTGTACCGCGTGCATGAAGGCCCGACTCCGGAAAAACTGGAGGCGGTGCGCGAATTCTTCAAGGAGTTCGGCCTGGATCTGGGCGGTGGCGATGAACCGCAGGCGGGCGATTACGCCAAACTGCTGAAGCAGGTCAAAGGCCGGCCCGACATGGCGCTGCTGCAAACCGTGATGCTGCGCTCGTTGCGCCAGGCGCGCTATTGTCCGGAGAACACCGGCCATTTTGGCTTGGGCTATGAGGCCTACACCCACTTTACCTCGCCTATCCGCCGCTATCCCGACCTGCTGGTGCACCGCGCCATCAAGGCCGTGCTCAACGGCAAGATATACAAACCGCACGAGAAATGGGTGGCATTGGGCGAGCATTGTTCAATGACCGAGCGGCGTGCCGACGATGCCACGCGCGATGTGGAAGCGTGGCTCAAATGTTTTTACATTCGCGATCACCTGGGCAGCGTGTTCGATGGCACGGTATCTTCTGTGACCGGATTCGGCTTGTTTGTTGCGCTCGACGACCTGTACATAGAAGGCTTGGTGCATGTCTCGGAACTGGGCACGGATTATTTCCATTTCGACCCGACCAAACACCAGATGCTGGGCGAGCGCACGGGCAAGCGCTACCGCCTGGGCGACCGGGTGCGCGTCAAGGTGGTGCGGGTGGACATGGAAAGCACAAAAATCGATTTCGTGCTGGAAAGCGCGGAGGGCGAAGCGGGTCAGGTTGATGCGAGCAGAGCAGGCGCGTGGGGCGCACACGCACCAAAAAAAGAACCTAAAGGGAAAGCGCGTAAAGAGAAGTCTCCCCAAGGGAAAACCCATAAGGCAAAAAAATAGCATGGCTGACACCCGTGTCATACACGGCTTTCACGCCGTCACCGCACGCATCCGCCAGCATGCGGACAGCGTGCTGGAATTGTATGTGGACACCCAGCGCCGCGACCCGCGCGTGCGCGATCTGCTTAAACTGGCGGAAACAAATGGTGTGCGCGTCGTTCCGGCGGATAGCAAACGTCTCGACGGCATGGCCGGCAACGCGCGCCATCAGGGCGTCGCCGCCCGGGTGGATGCGGCGCAAAAAGTGTTGCATCTGGACGACGTGCTGGATACGCTCACCGAGCCCGCGCTGCTGCTGGTGCTGGATGGCGTGCAAGACCCGCATAATCTGGGAGCATGCCTGCGCAGTGCCGACGCCTTTGGCGTGCATGCCGTCATCGCCCCCAAAGATCGCGCGGTCGGTCTGACCGCCACAGTGGAAAAGGTTGCCTGTGGCGCAGCGGAAACTGTGCCCTACATCACCGTCACCAACCTCGCGCGCACCCTGCGCGAATTGCAGGAGCGCGACATCTGGGTGGTGGGTGCAGATAGCGAAGCGGAGACTGATTTGCATGGCTTCTGCCACAGCGGCGCACTGGCCTGGGTGCTGGGCGCGGAAGGCGAAGGTTTGCGCCGCTTGACGCGCGAAACATGCGACCAACTGGTACGCATCCCGATGCTGGGCAGCGTGGAAAGTCTGAACGTGTCGGTCAGCGCGGGCGTGTGTTTGTTTGAGGCCAGAAGGCAGAGAGTGAATAGGGTAGGGTAAAAGAGTGACTGTACTAATGGTTGTGAATTGCGGGCGGGCATCGGTCAGTTACATTTTTAATTGAAATTACGATCCAATTCGCTCGGCAAGTCCGGGTTGTTGTTAAAATTAACGGGAAGCCAGACAGGCTGCTAGGGAGCGTTTTTTATGAAGATCAATAAAATTGTAGCTTCATTGATAGCCGCCGGTGTGATGGCATCACCACTCGCGCATGCGACCAATGGTTATTTTGCGCACGGTTACGGCATGAAGGCAAAAGGTATGGCCGGAGTTGGAATCGCACTGTCGCAAGATTCTCTTGCCGCCGCCACCAACCCGGCCGGGATGGTCATGATCGGTGACCGCATTGATTTGGGTTTGGACTGGTTCAAGCCAACACGTGGGTCTGATATAACGGGCAACGTTGCTGGTTTGAATGGCACTTACGATGGGAACAACACCAGCAGTTTCTTTATTCCCGAGTTTGGCTACAACAAAATGATGAATCCGGACATGTCGCTCGGCATCTCAGTCTATGGTAACGGCGGTATGAATACCGATTATGCCAGCAGCCCGTTCAAGGCATTTGGCGGGACCAGCCCAGCTGGCGTGAACCTGGAACAACTATTCATCGCTCCGACTTGGGCGATGAAGCTTAACCCAAGCAATTCCATAGGAGTGTCCCTGAACCTGGCCTATCAAAGCTTTGAGGCAAAAGGCTTGAAACCCTTTGGCGATTTCGGCATGTCGAGCGATGCAACCAAGTTAACCAATAACGGCAAGGATACTTCCACGGGCTATGGCGTGCGCTTAGGTTGGACGGGGCAAGTAACACCTATGGTTACATTGGGTGCAACCTACCAGACCAAAACAAAAATGAGCAAGTTCAGCAAATACAGTGGACTGTTTGCCGAGCAAGGTGGTTTTGACATCCCAGCCAACTACGGTGTCGGAATCGCGTTGAATGCCGCTCCGAAAACCATTGTGGCTCTCGACATCCAAAGCATCCAGTATGGCGATGTCAAAGCCATTGCCAATACCAATACTGCAGGTGGGCTATTGGGCGCTGACAATGGCGCGGGTTTCGGCTGGCAAAACATGACGGTCTATAAACTTGGCGTTAGCCACGCTTACAGTCCGAACCTAATAGTACGCGCGGGCTTAAGCACCAACAACCAGCCCATCCCCAGTAGCCAAACTTTGTTCAATATCTTGGCTCCAGGTGTCGTGCAGAATCACATGACCTTGGGTGCGACCTGGGCGCTGGAAAACAAGTCGGAGGTTTCTCTCGCTTACATGCATGCGTTCAAGAAGACAGTCACTGGTGCTGGTTCTATTGCTCCAGCCATGGGTGGGGGCGAAGCAAACCTCAACATGTATCAGGATTCCCTTGGTATCGCATATAGCTGGAAGATGTAAGCAAGAACAGAATCAACAGCTCTACCCAGCCCGCCCTTCAGGCGGGCTTTTTTTGGATATGCGCTGAACAGAATAAACGAGGCGATAGAAAGCTTCCGCAGAAGCTGTGAAGCTGGCAACCCGGAAGCTTGCAAACAATTGCATTAGGACTGGCTCCCAAAAAATAATCTCTCTGATCAAAGATGGAAACATAACGATGGAAACATAACGATTGCTAAAGTGGGCCAAGTTTCGTATAATGCGCGCCTTTTATTGCAAGTGAAATTCTCAAGGAGTTGCCATGGCAAATACAGCGCAAGCCAGAAAACGTGCAAGACAATCAGATAAACAGCGCGACCATAATGCCAGTCTGCGCTCGGAACTGCGTACCGCTATCAAGCGTGTAGCGAAAGCTATTGAAGTTGGCGACAAGGCTGTGGCGCAGGCCGCTTTCATAGCGTCCACCAGCATCGTGGATTCTATCGCCGACAAGAAAATCATACATAAGAACAAGGCTGCCCGTCATAAGAGCCGCCTGTCGGCTGCCATCAAGGCGATGGCCTGATTCCAATTCGCCTCAAACGAATTATTGTACGGCTGCATAAACAAGCGAAGAGCCTCTCTGTAAATTCAGACCTTTTGAGTTTATGAAGGCATCCTAAAGCCGACATGTTCCTGTCGGCTTTAGTTTTTGGGGTCACTTTCCCCTTGCCACGCAAGGGCAGTTTGGCTCAATATACATCTTTCAATCAAACAAAACGGCGGCTTGGCCGCCGTCTGTCATTATATATGTCGCACTTGATGAACACCTATGCCCGTCTCCCGGTCGCTTTCACGCACGGTGAAGGCGTGTGGCTGTGGGACGGCAGCGGCAAGCGTTATCTGGACGCCTTGTCCGGCATCGCCGTGAACACACTGGGTCATGCCCATCCGCGCTTTACTGCCGCACTTGCTGCGCAGATCGGCAAGCTGATTCATACCTCCAACATCTATCAAGTGCCCGAGCAGGAGCAGCTGGCCGACAAGTTGTGCGCCTTGTCCAAAATGCAGGAAGTATTCCTGTGCAATTCCGGTTGCGAGGCGAATGAGGCAGCGATCAAGCTGGCGCGGCTATATGGGCACAACAAGGGCATTGATAACCCCAGCATCATTGTGATGGAAAAGGCTTTTCACGGACGCACACTGGCCACCTTGTCCGCTACCGGCAACCGCAAGGTTCAGGCGGGTTTCGAGCCATTGGTGAAAGGTTTTGTGCGCGTTCCCTACGATGATCTCGACGCCATACGCCAAGTCGCCGAGCATAACGCCGATGTGGTGGCGGTGCTGGTCGAACCGATCCAGGGCGAGGGCGGTATCCGCATGCTGGATATCCATTACCTCGAACAACTTCGCCAGATATGCAATCAGCATAATTGGCTGCTGATGCTGGATGAGGTGCAATGCGGCATAGGCCGCACCGGAAAATGGTTCGCCCATCAGCACACCGGCATTCTGCCGGACGTGATGACCCTGGCCAAAGGCCTGGGTTCAGGCGTGCCGGTCGGCGCCTGCCTGGCTGCGGGCAAGGCGGCAGGCACTTTCCAGCCGGGCAACCATGGCTCTACTTTTGGCGGCAATCCGCTGGCCAGTGTGGCCGCACTCACCACGCTGAACATTCTGGAGCAAGACGCGCTGCTGGCCAATGCCGCAATGGTCGGTAATTTTTTGGTGCAGGGCTTGCACGAACGCTTGGATCAGGTGGCCGGCGTCATCGCGATTCGCGGCCAAGGGCTGATGATAGGCATAGAGCTGAACAGGCCTTGTGGCGAACTGGTAAAACTTGCCCTGGCGCAGGGGTTGCTGATCAACGTCACCGCCGACAGCGTTATCCGGCTGTTACCGTCGCTGGTGTTCACGCAGGCAGAGGCACAGCAATTGCTGGATATGCTGTGCCCGCTGGTTGCCGATTTCCTGAGGCGAGGCGCGTAACGTGGCCATCAAGCATTTTTTGCAGTTCAACGACCTGAGCCGTGCCGAGCTGGAGCATATCTTCGAACGCACGCGCATTATCAAGCAGCGCTTCAAGGCTTATCAGCCGTATCATCCGCTGGCCGACCGCACCCTGGTGATGATTTTCGAGAAAAGCTCCACGCGCACGCGCCTGTCTTTTGAAGCAGGCATGCAGCAGCTCGGCGGCAACGCCATCTACCTCAACACGCGCGACTCGCAGCTGGGCCGCGGCGAGCCGGTGGAAGACGCGGCGCAAGTCATCTCGCGCATGAGCGACCTGGTCATGATCCGCACCTTTGAGCAGGACATCATCGAGCGTTTTGCCGCCAACTCGCGCGTACCGGTCATCAACGGCCTGACCAATGAATACCATCCGTGCCAGATACTGGCTGATATCTATACTTATATCGAACAACGCGGGACTATCAAGGGCAAGACCGTGGCGTGGATAGGCGACTCCAACAACGTCTGCAATACCTGGTTGCAGGCGGCGGAAGTGTTCGATTTTAACGTGCATGTTTCCACCCCGCCCGGCTATGAAGTCGAACCGGAACGTGCCGGATTGTTCGGTGAAGACCATTACGAAGAGTTCGCCGACCCCATGAACGCTGCGCGCGGCGCAGATCTGGTTACCACCGATGTGTGGATCAGTATGGGCTTTGAGCGCGAGAACGACGCACGGCGCAAGGCTTTTGCCGACTGGATCGTGGATGCAGAAATGATGTCGGTGGCCAAGCCGGATGCCTTGTTCATGCACTGCCTGCCCGCTCATCGCGGTGAGGAAGTGGACGCTGCTGTCATTGACGGCCCGCAAAGCGCAGTCTGGGACGAGGCGGAAAATCGTCTGCATGTGCAGAAGGCGCTGATGGAATATTTGTTGCTGGGCAAGATAAATAATTAGGACTGGGAACGAAAAAAATGTCTGATATTAAAAAAGCCGTCCTCGCCTACTCCGGCGGGCTGGATACCTCGGTGATATTGAAATGGTTGCAGGATACCTACCAGTGCGAGGTGGTGACCTTTACCGCCGACATAGGGCAAGGTGAGGAACTGGAGCCAGCACGGAAGAAAGCGCTGCAATTCGGTATCAAGCCGGAAAATATTTTTATTGATGACTTGCGCGAGGAATTCGTCCGCGATTTCGTGTTTCCCATGTTCCGTGCCAACACCGTTTACGAGGGAGAATACCTGCTCGGCACTTCCATCGCCCGCCCGCTGATTGCCAAGCGCCAGATTGAAATCGCCGCGCAGACCGGCGCGCAAGCGGTAGCCCACGGTGCCACCGGCAAGGGCAACGACCAGGTGCGTTTCGAACTGGGTTATTACGCGCTTAACCCTGCAATCAAGGTCATTGCGCCGTGGCGCGAATGGGATCTGCTGTCGCGCGAAAAGCTCATGGCCTACGCCGAGAAACATGGCATACCGGTGGACATGAAGCATAAGCAGGGCGGCTCGCCCTACTCGATGGACGCCAACCTGCTGCACATTTCCTACGAAGGCCGTCATCTGGAAGACCCCGCCGCCGAAGCGGAAGCCGGCATGTGGCGCTGGACGGTATCGCCGGAGCAAGCGCCCGATGCGGCGGAGTATCTCGACATTGAATACCAGCACGGCGACATTGTCGGTTTGAACGGCAAGCAACTCAGCCCGGCGCAAGTCCTGGCCAAGCTCAATGAACTGGGCGGCAAACACGGCATTGGCCGCCTCGACCTGGTGGAAAACCGCTACGTCGGCATGAAGTCGCGCGGTTGTTACGAAACCCCCGGTGGCACCATCATGCTGCGCGCACACCGCGCCATCGAATCCATCACGCTGGATCGCGAAGTCGCACACCTGAAAGATGACCTGATGCCGCGCTATGCCAGCATGATCTACAATGGCTACTGGTGGTCGCCTGAGCGCAAGGCATTGCAAGTGCTGATAGACCACACGCAGCAGCAGGTCAACGGCTGGGTGCGGGTCAAGCTATACAAGGGCAATGTGATCGTAACGGGCCGTGATTCCAAGACCGATTCGCTATTCGACCCGAACATTGCCACCTTCGAGGACGACAAGGGTGCCTACGATCAGAAAGATGCGGCTGGCTTTATTAAACTGAACGCGCTGCGCATGCGCATCGCGGCAAAATTAAACAACCGGAAATAGGGAATATCATGTCGGACAAATTCGATAATGTCAGTGTCGTAAAAAAGGCCAATGTATTCTTCGATGGCAAGTGCGTGTCGCACTCGGTATTTTTCCCCGATGGCACCCGCAAGACGGTCGGCGTGATCTTGCCTGGCAGCCAGCTCACATTCAACGTCAGCACACCGGAGCTGATGGAAATCACCAGCGGCACCTGTCAGGTAAAAATTGCGGGCGAGTCCGTAGCCAAGGAATATACTGCCGGCATGCAGTTCAAAGTTGCGGCAAACAGCAGCTTCGAGATTCACGCGAAAGACGAAGTGAATTACGTTTGCAGTTTTGGTTAAATTAAGTTTTTGTAGGTTGGGTTAGCGGTTTCATCGCGCTTGCACTCGGGTGGTGTGGCCGGGCGTAACCCAACGCACGCAATGTTGGGTTACGCAAAAACGCTAACCCAACCTACACTGGAGCACACCATGCCATCATTCGATATCGTGTCAGAAGTGGACAAGACCGAAGTCAAAAACGCGGTCGAACAGACCAACAAGGAAGTCGGCACCCGCTTTGACTTTAAGGGTTCGGACGCGCGCGTGGAGCCGACCGAATTAGTTCTCACTGTGCATGCCGACAATGAATTTCAGCTCAATCAGGTGCAGGATATTCTGAACACCAAGCTGACCAAGCGCGGCGTGGACATCAAGTGTCTGGACATCAGCGATAAGATTGAGAAGGTCAGCGGCAACAAAGTGAAACGTTCCTGCACGATAAAAGTGGGGGTGGAAATCGAGTTGGCCAAGAAAATAGTAAAGCTATTGAAGGACAGCAAGATGAAGGTGCAATCCAGCATCCAGGGAGATACCGTGCGCGTCACCGGCAAGAACCGCGACGACCTGCAAGACGCCATCGCGTTCATCAAGAAATCCATTACTGACTTTCCGTTGCAGTATCAGAACTTCCGCGACTGATTTTTGGGCGCTTCTAAAAATTTAAAGTTCTAAGCAAGACAAGGCGCGAACAAAAAATTGCGACGCAGCATATGTTTGATATGTAAGGAGCAATTTTTTGTGAGCAACGCCGTATTGCGACGAAATTTGGATTTTTAGAAGTGCCCTTTTAAAAGAGGCTGCCCATGCCCAAGGTTCTCGTCCCACTCGCGCAAGGTTGTGAAGAAATCGAAGCGATCACGGTCATCGACATCCTGCGCCGCGCCGGTGTCGAAGTAGTAAGCGCGGGACTGGACGCACAGCTGGTGCGCGCCAGCCGAGGCGTAATCCTGCTGCCTGACACCACGCTGGGTAGTGCACTCAAGCATGATTTCGACATGGTGGTGCTGCCCGGCGGCCAGCCCGGAACCAATAATCTCAAGGCCGATGCGCGCATTCTTGATTTGGTGCAGCGCATGGCGCAGCAAGGAAAATATGTCGCCGCCATTTGTGCTGCTCCATCGGTGCTCGCCGATGCCGGTCTGCTGGACGGCAAGCGTGCCACCAGTTTTCCCGGCGCGCTGGACGCCTTCCCCCAGGTGCGGCAACAACACGCGGCAGTGGTGGAAGATGGCAAGCTGATTACCTCACGCGGTCCCGGCACGGCAATGGACTTTGCCCTCACCCTGGTGGAACGGCTGTTGGGAAAAGCCAAGCGCCTGGAAGTCGAAGCCGGGTTGCAAAGATAGGAAAAATTGGTATGCTTCATCACTGACTGAGGATACAGAGGTGCCCAGAAACAGGTCTCGGCAACTGGCAATAGCAGTATAATTTCATTGCACTTCACTTTCTGCCGTTTTTTAGATAGGATGCACCTTGCAACTCGGCGGTTCACCCCCACATCATCCCGCATTACGAACAATATCTTCAGTCACTACTTAAATGAAACGAGAACTACCATGAGCGAACACATCCGTTATGTCACCGATTCAACCTTTGCCGCCGAAGTGCTGCAAGCACCGTTGCCCGTGCTGGTGGACTACTGGGCGGAATGGTGCGGCCCGTGCCGCATGATCGCCCCGATACTGGAAGAGATTGCCAAGGAATACGCCGGCCGTCTGTCCGTGGCCAAACTGAATGTGGACGAAAACCAGCAAACCCCGCAAAAATACGGCATCCGTGGCATTCCCACGCTGATGTTGTTCAAGAATGGCAATATTGAAGCAACCAAGGTCGGCGCTTTGTCAAAATCACAACTTACCGCGTTTATTGACAGCCACATCTAAACCGTTTAACCTCGCGCCTGCAACTGACCTGTTTCGTCCCCACAAGCACCCTACTCAAACGATAACAAAGACGTTCAAGGCAGTTCAGGCGCGCGGCATTCCCGCGCAAACCGTAATACTCCCCCCACGCGATTTCACTTAAAACTCGGCAGCGCCATACTTAAAATTCAGCAGTTCCCATTAACTCCGCACTATCTTCATACCCCACCTAAAATATGCATTTATCCGACCTCAAGACCAAACACATCACCGAGCTGGTGGCGATAGCAACCACAAACCAGATCGACAGCGCCAACCGCATGCGCAAGCAAGACCTGATTTTCGCCTTGCTAAAAAACGAGGCCAAAAAGGGCGAGAGTATTTTCGGCGAAGGCACGCTGGAAGTGTTGCCGGACGGCTTCGGCTTCCTGCGCTCGCCGGACACCTCTTACCTGGCAGGGCCGGATGACATCTATGTCAGCCCAAGCCAGATCCGCCGTTTCAACCTGCATACCGGCGATTCGATCGAAGGCGAAATCCGCACACCCAAAGAAGGGGAACGCTACGTCGCCTTGGTCAAGGTGGACAAGGTCAATTCCGAGGCACCAGAAAACGCAAAAAACAAGATATTGTTCGAGAACCTGACGCCGCTGTTCCCGACTCAGCAAATGACACTGGAGCGCGACATCCGCGCCGAAGAAAACGTCACCGGCCGCATTATTGATATCGTCGCCCCGATCGGCAAGGGCCAGCGCGGTCTGTTAGTAGCCTCGCCCAAATCCGGCAAAACCGTGATGTTGCAGCACATCGCCCACTCCATCGCGGCGAACTGCCCGGATGCGCACCTAATCGTGCTGCTGATAGATGAACGCCCGGAAGAAGTCACCGAAATGAGCCGCAGTGTGCGCGGCGAGGTGGTCGCCTCGACCTTCGACGAACCGGCCACGCGCCACGTGCAAGTGGCCGAGATGGTGCTGGAAAAGGCCAAGCGCCTGGTCGAGCACAAAAAAGATGTAGTCATCCTGCTCGATTCTATCACCCGCCTGGCGCGCGCCTACAACACCGTGGTGCCCTCCTCCGGCAAGGTGCTCACCGGCGGTGTGGACGCCAATGCCCTGCAACGCCCCAAACGCTTCTTCGGCGCGGCGCGCAATATCGAGGAAGGCGGCTCGCTGACGATTATCGCGACGGCGCTGATCGACACCGGCTCGCGCATGGACGAGGTGATCTTCGAAGAGTTCAAGGGCACCGGCAACTCCGAAATCGTGCT
>VFLG01000013.1 GCA_009885195.1 Gallionellaceae bacterium | reverse complement strand
AATGCCTTCACCTACGGGCTGCTGCTCAGCATCCTGATGGTCATCGCGCCGCACGCCGATCATCTGCCGCTATGGGTCAGCACCCTGTGCGGCGCGTTGCTGCTGTGGCGCGCCTATCTCACCTACAGCGGCAACCCGCTGCCGAAACGCTGGCTGTTGCTGCTGATTACCGTCGCCAGCATGACCGGGATCGTCATCGAATTTCACACTCTGTTCGGGCGCGAAGTCGGCGTCACGCTGTTGGCGCTGCTCGCCGCGCTCAAGCTCATGGAGTTGCGTGCGGCGCGCGATGCAATGGTGCTGCTCTATCTGGCCTGCTTTATCATCATCACCAATTTCTTCTATTCGCAGAGCATCCCCACCGCGCTGTACCTATTCGCCACTTTGCTGGTCATTGTAACGGCCTGGGTACACCTGCATGCACAACGCATCGCACTCAAGCCGAGGCTGCGCATCGCCGCGATATTGCTGTTGCAAGCCATCCCGCTGACGCTGATCCTGTTCGTCCTGTTCCCGCGCGTGCAAGGCCCGCTGTGGGGTTTGCCGCAAGATGCCTATGCCCGCAGCGGGTTGGATGACAAAATGTCGCCGGGCAGTTTGAGCCGTTTGAGCTTGTCGGAGGCGGTGGCATTTCGCGTCAGCTACCCGGACAATATCCCGCGTCGTGACCAGATGTATTGGCGCGGGCCGGTACTATGGGAGTTTGACGGGCACACCTGGACACCCGGCAGCACCGCGCTCACCGTCGCGCCGGTATTTACCGAACTCGATCAGCCGATTGATTACGTCGTCACGCTGGAGCCGCACAACAATACCTGGCTGTTCGCGCTCGATGTGCCGGATAAGCTCTCCCTGCCAGCCACCCTCACTTACGATTTCCAGTTATTGAACAAGGAGCCGATCAATGCGCGGCTGCGCTACGCGGCGCGCTCGAATCTGGTTTATCGCGCCAACTTACAGGAAGCGGGGCGGCAAATTCAGCGCGCCTTGCAGTTGCCGAAGCAGTTCAACCCGCGCGCACAACAGCTTGCCGCCGAGTGGCGCGCCGCCAGCAAAGATGATGCCGACATCGTTAACACCGCCCTGTCCTATTTCAACCAGCAAGCTTTCGAATACACACTCGAACCGCCCTTGCTCGGCATCGACAGCGTGGATGATTTTCTGTTTGAGAGCAGACAGGGATTCTGCGAACACTACGCCTCGACCTTTGTGTTTTTGATGCGCGCCGCAAACGTCCCGGCGCGCGTGGTGACAGGCTATCTGGGCGGCGAATTCAACGATTTCGGCAACTACTACATCGTGCGCCAATCCGATGCCCACGCCTGGGCGGAGGTCTGGTTAGCGGGACAAGGCTGGGTGCGCGTCGATCCGACCGCCGCCATCGCTCCGGAGCGCGTGAATCGCAGTTTATCTGCCGCATTATCGAACAACGCCGCGCTGCCCTTCATGGCGCGCAATCCGCCGCAATGGCTGCTCAACCTGCGCCTGAACTGGGACACACTTGCCAATCAATGGAACCAATGGGTGCTGGGCTACGACACGGAACGCCAATTCGCTTTCCTGACGCGCCTCGGCATGGAATCCATCACCTGGCAAAAAATCGCGCTGCACATGATGGCCGGCGTGGGGCTGGTGATCGCGCTGTTCGCCCTGTTCATGCTGCGCCACCTGTACACGCGCCAGCCGGACAAAGTGCAAGCGGCATGGCTCAAGCTATGCCGCAAACTGGCGAAGGCCGGACTGCCGCGCGCCGCACACGAAGGCGCACAGGACTACGCCGCACGCATCGCCGCAGCACGCCCGGAGCTTGCCGGCACCATGCATGATCTCGCCGCGCGCTACAGCGATTTGCGTTACGGTGCTGTTCAAAACGAGCAGGCGCAACAGGAATTCATCCGCCTCATTGCAAAATTTCCGATGCTATAATCCGCACCACTTAAACAGACCACACCCATCATGCAAATCACCCGAAGGCTGGAATTTGATGCCGGTCACCGCATCCCCAGCCATACCAGCCAATGCCGGCATCTGCACGGCCACCGCTATGCCATCGAAATCACCCTGTCCGGCGACATCATCACCACTGCAGGCGTATCCGAACAGGGCATGGTCATGGATTATTCTGAAGTAAAGCGCATCGCCAAGGAACAACTGGTGGACGCATGGGATCACGCTTTTCTGGTCTATCGCGGTGACCGCGAAGTGCTGGATTTTTTAAACTCGCTGCCCAACCACAAAACGGTGGTGCTCGATGTGCCACCAACCGCCGAAAACCTCGCCCTGCACGCCTTCGAGTTGCTAGCCAGCGCTTATCGCCACAGCTATGGCAACCACCTGCAACTGCAACGCGTGCGCATCTATGAGACGCCGAACAACTGGGCAGACTGTCTGGCCAAGGAATAGAGGCGTCCTAAATAACACACATCAGGTCATGACTCCCAAACGCTTCAGCTCAAAATAACACCTGGCACATGCCTTGACATCGGTCAGCGCACGGTGTGCCCCATCAAAACTTTCACTAAAAAGTTTCTGGTAAAGCTCTTGCAGCTTGGGCCACTTATATCCATATGGCCCAGACAGTTTGCAATAATCCGTGGACGATTGCATCGTGCATTTTCGTGGCTTCTGCTCGATATGGTTGGCATGGCCCAGCCGAATTAATTCAGCCCCCAGTATTTTTTCATCAAACTGCATATTGTGCGCAATCAAGACGGAAGCTTTTTCGATGTCACCCAGGATGGCATCCACAGCCAATTTCAGGTCAACTCCGGTGTTGATGGCGGCTTCTGTGGTAATCCCATGCACTTTGGCTGCATCGGCAGGAATGGTGTAACCATCTGGCCGAATAATATATTCGGCGTGGCTGATCTCATTTCCGGTTTTATCAGTCAGCATCCAGGCAATTTGCACCAGTCGCGGCCAATTTTTGGAATCAGATGCCGGAGCCTTATAGTTCTTCGGAATGCCCGTTGTTTCCGTGTCAAAAAATAAATACATTAAAGTTTTCTCCAATTAAACCCCTGCCGATTCCAGCATGGTTCACCGATGACGTCAATGACGATGATTTTCTATCCATGCCACTGCCGAGAGCTTCTATAATGCCGCACCCTGAAATTTAGCCTACCCGACTATCCATGCTGTTTTCTTCCACCCAACCCCGCCCGCGCTACACGCAGCTTTATGGCTCGTCGGACGCGCTGGCATTGGCGCAATACGCCGGTCAGCACATACCCCTGGTCGTGATTGCCGCGAACGCCCTGGAAGCGCAGCGGCTGGTGGAGGAGATTCCATTCTTCGCCCCCAGCCTTAGCGTTCATCTGCTGCCGGACTGGGAAACGCTGCCTTACGATCACTTCTCGCCGCATCAGGATCTGATTTCCGAGCGGCTGGCGACGCTGCATCATATCCGCAGCCAATCCTGCGATGTAATTGTGGTGCCGATCACCACCGCGCTCTATCCCTTGCCGCCGGTGGAATATCTCGCAGCCTACACTTTCTTTCTCAAGCGCGGCAAAAAACTGAACATCGCCAGCCTGCGCGAACAGCTCACGCTGGCCGGTTACAGCCACGTGCAGCAGGTGCTGACTCCGGGCGAATACTGCGTGCGCGGCGGCATCATTGATCTGTTTCCGATGGGTAGCCCGGTGCCTTACCGCATCGACCTGTTCGATGACGAAATTGACACCATCGCCACCTTCGACGTGGATACCCAGCGCACCATCTACCCGGTTCCGGAAATCCGTTTGCTGCCGGCGCGCGAGTTTCCGCTGGATGACGCGGGTCAGGCGCGTTTTCGCCAGAACTTCCGCGATCGCTTCGAAGGCGACCCATCCAGAGCAAGCATCTACAAGGGGGTAAGCAAGGGCATCGCGCCCGCCGGCATCGAGTATTACTTGCCGCTGTTTTTCGGGCGCACTGCCACGCTGTTCGATTACCTGCCCAAACAAGCCACGCTCTGCCTGCATCACAATGTGGACAAGGCCATCACATCTTTTGCCAAGGATGCGGCGTCGCGCTACAACCTGCTGCGCGGCGATCCGCAACGGCCTGTGCTGGAGCCGCGTGAATTGTTTCTGGATGCGGAGCAGTTTTTTATACGGGTGAAGGATTTTGCACGGCTGGATATTTTAATCACCTCTTCCGTCGCTACCGCGCAGACGGGAGTCCAGTCAATTGAACCGCTGGATTCCCGCATGCGCGGGAATGACGAAACAACAAGCAGAAGCATCACCCTCTGCGCCACCGCCATCATCCCTGACATCGCAGTCAACCGCCGCGCAGAAGTGCCGACGCAAGCCTTTGCGCAGTTCCTGCAAAGTTACTCGGGACGCGCCTTGCTACTGGCCGACAGCCTCGGGCGGCGCGAGATCATGGCCGGTTATCTGCACGAATACGGTTTGACGCCTGTGCTGTGCCAGGACTATGCGCACTTCCTGGCCAGCCATGAAAAATTCATGCTCGGCGTCGCGACGTTGCAAAACGGTTTTATCTTGCCGCATGAGCAGATCGCTATCATCACCGAAAGCGAGCTGTATGCCGCGCAGCCGCGCAGCCGCGCAGCCCGTGCCGCAAAGAAGAGCAACGTGGAAGGCATGTTGCGCGATTTGTCCGAGCTTAAGCCGGGCGACCCGGTGGTGCATGAGCAACACGGCATCGCGCGCTATCAGGGTTTGGTCAATCTTGATCTGGGCGAAGGCGAGAACGAATTTCTGTTGCTGGAATATGCCGGCAGCGACAAGCTGTATGTGCCGGTGGCACAACTGCATGTCATCAGCCGTTACAGTGGCGGCGCGGCGGACAGCGCGCCGTTGCACAAGCTGGGCAGCGGCACGTGGGACAAGGCCAAGCGCCGCGCCATGGCGCAGGTGCGCGACACCGCCGCCGAGTTGCTTAATCTGTATGCCCAGCGCGCCTTGCGCAAGGGCCATCAATTCAAGCTGTCGCACCATGACTATGAAGCTTTTGCCGCCGGTTTCGGTTTTGAAGAGACGCCGGATCAGGCCGCTGCGATCGAGGCGGTACTGCTCGACCTGCAATCCGGCAAGCCTATGGACCGGTTGATCTGCGGCGATGTCGGTTTTGGTAAAACCGAAGTCGCGCTGCGCGCCGCCTTTGTCGCGGCAATGGATGGCAAACAGGTGGCGGTGCTGGTGCCGACCACGCTGCTGGCCGAACAACATTTCCAGAACTTTTCCAATAGATTCGCCGACTGGCCGATCAAGATTGCCGAACTGTCGCGCTTCCGTTCCGCCAAGGAACAGGCGCTCGCGTTGCAGGAAATGGCGTACGGCAAGCTCGACATCATTATCGGCACGCACAAGCTGATCCAGAAGGGCGTGAAGTTCCACAATCTGGGCTTGGTCATTCTCGACGAAGAACACCGCTTCGGCGTGCAGCAGAAAGAAAAATTGAAAGCCTT
>VFLG01000043.1 GCA_009885195.1 Gallionellaceae bacterium | reverse complement strand
GGCGGGTTTAAGGATGTTACTGGACTTCTTAAAACACTCAATTGGTGGAGGCGGCGGGAATTGAACCCGCGTCCGCAAGCACTCTACAGGCAGTTCTACATACTTAGTCTGGTTATTTAATTTTATCCGGCAGACGCCAACCGACAGGCTGCTACCGAACGAGTTACCTAAATTTAATGCCATACAAAGTAACCCTGCATGACACGATTCCGTGTAAATGACCTCACTCATCGCGGCCTTGCGGCCTTGAGCCCCTCCACGGACAGCAGGGTGTGAGGTCTAACCGCTTACGCGGCTAAAGCGTACGTTTCGTCGTTTGCGACTATTTGTTTTCGGTTGTATTTACGAGGTGCTCCGACCCTCGGTATGCCCTACGCTGCTTTGCAACCCACGTCGAAGCCAGGTCGCCCCCGGTTCGATTCTGCTACAAAACATAGCAGATTGTAGCAGTATCAGAGAGCGAGGTGGGCGATAAGTTCCATGGGGGAGCTGATGGTGCCATGGGCTTGCCAGGTGGTCAGGTCTTCCTGTGTGGCTATGTAGCCGTAGCGGGCAATCAGGGTTTTCATCCCGGCGGCGCGCCCGGCTTCCACGTCGCGTTTGTCATCGCCCAGGTAGAGGCAGTGCTGCGGCGCGATGTGCATCAATTCGCTGGCTTTGAGCAGTGGGTCGGGGTGGGGCTTGGCGCGGGCGCAGGTGTCGCCGCTGATCAGGCAGGCAGCGCGGTCGGCATAACCTAGGGCCTGCATCAAGGGCAGGGTGAAGCGGTGTGGTTTGTTGGTGACGATGCCCCACGGCAGGCGGCGATGTTCCAGCGCCTCTATCAGTTGCGCCATGCCGTTGAACAAAGTTGTATGAACGCAGATATGGGTGTCGTAATAATTCAGGAAATCCTCGCGCAAACTGGCGAAATTGGGCGCATCGGGTTCGATGTTGAAACCCAGTTTGAGCAGACCGATGGAGCCGTGCGAAGCTTGCGGGCGGATGGCTTCAATAGGCAAAGGAGGAAGGTTATGCAGGGTGCGCACATGGTTGAGCGCGGCAGCCAGGTCGGGTGCGGTGTCAGCGAAGGTGCCGTCGAGGTCGAATAAAACCGCCTCAATCACGACGGCAGGCGATCATATAATTTACGTCGGTGTCTTTGCCCAATGAATATATTTTACTGAGCGGGTTGTAGCTCAAGCCGCAAATGTCAGCCACGTCTAATCCGGCATGGCGGCAGAATTGAGCGAGCTCGGAAGGTTTGATGAATTTGGCGTAATCGTGTGTGCCGCGCGGTAGCAGCTTGAGCAAGTATTCCGCGCCTATCACCGCGAACAGGTAAGACTTTGGGTTGCGGTTGAGGGTGGAAAAAAATACGTGACCGCCCGGCTTGACCAGTTGCGCACAGGCGCGCACGGTGCTGGACGGGTCGGGCACGTGTTCCAGCAACTCCATGCAGGTGACCACATCGTAGTGGCCGGGCTGTTCGGCGGCCAGTTCTTCCACGGCGATTTTGCGGTAGTTCACCTGTTTGCCGCTTTCCAGCAGGTGCAGTTTGGCGACTTGCAGCGCCTTGTCGCCGAGATCAATGCCGGTGACGTGTGCACCCAGAGCGGCCATGCTTTCCGTCAGGATGCCGCCGCCGCAACCGACATCCAGCACGGTCTTGCCGGACAGTGGCGCGGTGCGGTTGATGTAATTGAGGCGTAGCGGGTTGATTTCATGCAGCGGCTTGAATTCGCTGGTGCGATCCCACCAGCGGTGAGCCAACTGGCTGAATTTTTCCAGTTCAACCGGGTCGGCGTTGGTCATGCTGTCCTCTGTCACCTGCTTTGCGCCAGCCGGAAATGTTGAGGGCGGTTCCGAAGGTCGGGGGCTCTTGGGTGAACTGCGCCAGGGCAAAGGCGGCGGTTGGCTGCATGTGTATGCAAATCATCTTGATGTTGATGGTAAGCAGGGCGCGCGCCAGCTCGTTCAGCCAGGCATAGTAAACCGGGTCAATGATGACCTGCTCGGATAGATCGTAATACAAGCGTGTGGTCTTGGTATGTTGAAGGCGTGCCACAAGGCTCCTGATCAGCGTGCCTCGATCGTGGATGTTCAGGCCGCGCGACGGTTCCAGCAGAAAATCACCGCTGCCGATCTGAGTCAGATGCAGGCCCGGTATTTTCATTGTTTGGGGATTTTTATTGCTCGGCTTTACGGCTGACATGGATATCCATGAGACGGAACGCTTCTTTTAATCCATCGGACAGGCTGGCGCGAGTGGTGATGTTGGCCAGATCAATGTTCAGGCTGACCAGCGCGCGTGCAATTTCCGGCTGAATGCCGGTGATAATCGCATTGGAACCCATCAACTGGATGGCGTGAACGATCTGGATAAGATGGTGGGAAACCTGCGAATCTATGTTCTTCACCCCGGTCAGATCCATCACCACGGCACGGGCGTGATCCTTGGCGATACGATTGAGCAACGCTTCCATCACCAGCATGGTGCGGCTGGAATCGAGCGTGCCGATGATAGGCAGGGTGAGCACGCCATCCCAGATTTCGGTGATGGGGGTGGCCGTTTCGCGCAACGCTTCTTCCTGGACGTGCAGGGCTTGTTCTTTTTCCTCGAGGTAGGCGCGAAAAACGGCCATGATCAATTCATTGAACACGCCGGTGAAATACAGCAGAACGGAGCGCGATTGACTGAAGGCGATGCCGCTGTCTGTTTCCAATGCGCCTATCAGGGTATGTTGCAGGAGTTGGGTATAACGCACGACATTTTCTACATTGCCCCCGCGCAAAAGTATTTTCCGGGACAGGCTGGCAAAAAACATTTCCAAGGCATGAAATTCCGGCGATTCCCTGTTGAATGGTTCTTTTGATCCCAGCAGCACGGTTATCAGGTTCAGAAACTCGGCACTGAAGTCAGCGACGTCATCCTCGTCCATCAGCCTGCTGTCGCCACAAAAAAACTTTCGCCCCGGCTCTTCCAGCGTGGCAGAAATGTTGCCTATTTTCAGGCTGAATAATGCGGCCAGTTTTTCGCTGAGGCCATTTTTTTCCATCGTTTTGTTCTTTTGCGTCATGATTGCTCCCTTTGGTTGTGCTTGCTATTCTATCCGATAGTTGAAACGCATATGGATTGGTCATCCGAAATTCTGCCCATGACATTCCCCAGCGTGTAGGCGATCAACTGCGGGGGCTGGTTGAACAAGCCGTTAAAATTTCCTATATCCAGGTTGCGGCGGATGCCGTCACTGGCGGTTATCACCATGCATTCTTTGACGAAGTCGGCCTGGAACAGGGGTGGCGTCCTGTGTTCTCTGCCCAGGATGCCGGGAGCAAAGGTAACATTATATAGTTGTTCCCCGTTGTAAAGGTGGGCATGCATGTCTCCCACCCCAATCATTTTCATCTTGTGCTGAGCCAGGTCAATTTCACCGATGATGGCCACAGCCCCGCGCGTGCCGACCAGTTGGCGATCTACCGCAGCCAGCAGCGCATCCGGGGTTGCGCAGTGTGCCAGATGAACGGCCAGATGGTCTGTTGCATCCTGCGCCTGCTTGCCATGGCCGAGGCCATCGAGGTGCAGCCAGCGCAGTTTCTTGCCGCTTTTCTGCAAATAAATTCGGTCGCCATTGTGGATGTTATCTGCTAGTGAATTGGCAAACAGGCCGACCTTAAATCCGGACAGATCATCTTTGCTGGCTGTGCCCGCCTTATTGTTAACATGGAAGCGCGAAAGAAAAACAGCCCCGCTCCATTTTTTTACCTGATTCAAATTTTCCTGCTGGGTATAGATAAACGACTCGTCGCTCAAGCGGCGGATGGTACCCAATCCCTTGCCCAGCGTGTTGGTGGTGGAGAAGCCGTCCATTTCCGCCTGGCGCAGATTGGCGATGCCGGGGCCGTAATCCAGCGCCAGTATATCCAGCACCGGCCCCGGCTGTTGCCACAGCTGGATCAGGCCGCGTCCGTCGGCATGCTTGATCTGGTTGCTGAGCATTTCCGAGGCGACCAGCAACATGCCCTCTCTTTTCGATTCGGCAATGTTGAGGCGTTGGGCAATTGCCGACAGCTTCGAGCGCAGCACGATCAGCGTGCTTTTGTTTTGCGCCGGGCTGTTGTACAGCAGCCTGCAGTCTGTCGCACTGTCGAAAATTTTATCCACGGTTGGGGGCTTTTTTTCTCATTTGGATATCCTGAGCCGTTATCGGCTGAGGCTCGCGTCGAGTTGTGAGTGGACAGGGGGGTATGCGCTCGCCAGAGAATTCAACGAGGCGGTGACTGTCGGGGGGTGAATTTTTCGGGCAAGACTGAACGCAGTCGATGATGTCCGGCGATAAGCAGAGATCGACCATAATGCGGCCACGCCCTTGATTTTTTGCCGCATACAATGCCTTGTCTGCGCGGTGGATAAATTCTTCCAGCGTGAGACTGTCCGGGGTGTTCGGGTTGATGTCGGTAATGCCGATACTGACTTTATTTTCCATCAGTTGCAGCACCTGCTTTGCCTTGACGCAAGCCAGGTGGCAATCGGCGAATATCACGATGGCGAACTCGTCCCCGCCAAAGCGGACAGCGAAATCCACCTCTTGGCGGATGACGCTGCGCAAGATATCGGCCATCTTGATGAGGAAGGCATCGCCGGCCTGGTGGCCAAATTGGTCATTGATCGCTTTGAAATGATCGATGTCGAGCAGCACCAGCGACAGCGGAGAATTTTTCTGGCGCATGGCATGATGAAATGCCCGGCTAATATTTTTGTCGAAAGCGCGGCGATTGAGCAGCCCGGTGAGCGGGTCGGTTTCCGCCTGTTGTATGGATTCGTGTAATTCGGCTTGGTTTTTATTCAGACTCAGTTGCAGCGCTTGCAATTCTTTTTCAGTGCGGGCGCGGACTTCATTCAGGTGGCGCGTCATTTCAACGTTGCGCTGCAACAGGACAGCCGGGTCGGCGGCTGTGGTCGAGTTGTGCAGGTGCAGTTGTAATTGCGCAACCGTCCCGGGAGGCGGCAACTGATCGAGGTTGGCAATGGTGACGCGCTGATTTTCCCACACCGCTTGCAACTGGCGGCCAGTTAGCAGCAGGCTGGCCGGCAAGGGGTAGCCGGTTGCGGCACCCGCGCTGCGCAGCTTCTGTATCAGGTCGAGCGAGGCGATGGATGCGGCGAAAATATTTCCGCCGAGTTTGTCCACGCTTTCCAGGGTAAAGGCGACAAAATTCTGCAGGTCGTATTCGATCGCCAAATTTTGTTGCAGCAGATGTATGGATTTCAAGGTGCTTGTGCCTCCTTGTCAAGCTTGTGGCTTGTAGCCGGTAGCCGGTAGCCAACTGATGACTATACCTTGTTTATAAAAAATTAAATAGACCAAACTGACACCCGCACCGAGCCACCGTGACAATTTTACTTTGTCTCCAGTGAGGGCGGCATGATAAACTTGCGGGCTGTTTTATAAGCATGCTGTGTTGAATTTTAAGTGGGTGTCGCCATACTATGGAACAATTTGCAAAAGAAACGCTGATAGTCAGTCTTGAACAGGAAATGCGCAAGTCGTATCTCGAATATGCGATGAGCGTGATTGTCGGGCGGGCCTTGCCTGACGTGCGTGACGGCCTCAAACCGGTGCATCGCCGTGCGCTGTTTTCCATGCACGAATTATCCAACGACTGGAACAAGTCCTACAAGAAATCGGCGCGTATCGTCGGCGATGTGATCGGTAAATATCATCCGCACGGTGACACCGCTGTTTACGACACCATCGTGCGCATGGCGCAGCCGTTTTCGTTGCGTTACCCGCTGGTCGACGGCCAGGGCAACTTCGGCTCGGTGGATGGCGACAATGCGGCGGCGATGCGTTATACCGAAATCCGCATGGCGCGCATCGCGCACGAATTGCTGGCCGACCTGGACAAGGAGACCGTGGATTTCGGGCCCAACTACGATGGTTCCGAGCGCGAGCCGCTGGTGTTCCCGGCGCGCTTTCCCAATTTACTGGTGAATGGTTCCTCCGGCATCGCGGTGGGCATGGCGACCAACATTCCGCCGCACAATCTGGGCGAAGTGATAGCTGCGTGCATGGCATTGCTGAAAAATCCCGAGTTGGATATCGAGCAGTTGATTGAATTGATTCCCGCGCCGGATTTCCCGACCGCCGGCTTTATTTACGGCACATCGGGCGTTAAAGAGGGCTACCGCACCGGGCGCGGGCGAGTGGTGATGCGCGGGCGCACCCACTTCGAGGACATGGAAAAAGGCAATCGCCAGGCCATCATTATCGACGAGCTGCCCTATCAGGTGAACAAAGCTACGTTGCTGATGAAGATAGGCGAGTTGGTGCGCGACAAGCGTATCGAGGGTATTTCTGAAATCCGCGATGAATCGGACAAGTCCGGGATGCGCGCGGTGATCGAGCTGAAGCGTGGCGAAGTGCCGGAAGTGATCCTCAACCAGTTGTATAAAGAAACGCAGTTGCAGGATAGTTTTGGCATGAATATGGTGGCCTTGCTCGACGGGCGTCCGCAACTGCTTAACCTGAAACAGTTCCTCGACGCCTTCCTGCGCCATCGGCGCGAGGTGGTGACGCGCCGCACCGTATTCGAATTGCGCAAGGCGCGCGAGCGCGGCCATATCCTGGAAGGTTTGGCGGTGGCGCTGTCGAACGTGGACGAGATTATCGCGCTGATCAAGGCGGCGGCGACCCCGGCCATAGCCAAGCAGGAATTGCTCGCCCATTCCTGGCACTCTTCGCTGGTAGAAGACATGCTGAGCCGGGTGAGCGATGCCTCGCGCCCGGAAAATTTGTTGCCTGAATTTGGCTTGGTGGGCAAGGGCAAGCAGCGCGCATACAAGTTATCTGACGCGCAAGCACAGGCCATTCTCGAGTTGCGTTTGCAGCGCTTGACCGGCTTGGAGCAGGATAAAATTGTCAGCGAATACCGCGAAGTAATGGAAAAGATTGTTGACCTGCTCGACATTTTGGCCAAGCCTGAGCGCATTACCGTGATTATCGGCGATGAGTTGCTGGCGATTAAGGCGCAATACGGCGACAAGCGCCGCAGCGAGATCATTACCCACACGCAAGACATGAGCATGGAAGATTTGATTGCGCCGGAAGACGTGGTGGTGACGCTGTCGCATGGCGGCTACATGAAGGCGCAGAAAATGGACGAGTACCGCGCGCAAAAGCGCGGCGGGCGCGGCAAGCAGGCGGCGAGTACCAAGGAAGACGATTTCGTCGACAACCTGTTTATCGCCAACACCCATGATTACATCCTGTGCTTCTCCAGCCGTGGCCGGGTGTATTGGATCAAGGTATATGACGTGCCGCAGGGTTCGCGTACCGGACGCGGAAAACCGATCGTCAATCTGCTGCCGCTGGAGGAAGGCGAAAAAATCAACGCGATCTTGCCGGTAAGAGAGTTTCCGGAAGACAAGTTTGTGTTTTTTGCCACGGGCAAGGGTACGGTGAAAAAAACTGCCCTGTCTGATTTCTCCAATCCGCGCAAGGCCGGCATCATCGCCATCAATCTGGATGAAGGCGATTATCTGATCGGCGTGGCGCTGACCGATGGCAAGCACGACGTGATGTTGTTCTCCGATGGCGGCAAGGCCGTGCGCTTTGACGAAAATGATGTGCGTTCCATGGGGCGTGCATCGCGTGGTGTGCGCGGCATGAAGCTGGCCGCCAAGCAGCATGTGATCGCCCTGCTGGTCGCGGAAGACGAGAGCCAGGCGGTATTGACTGCGACCGAGAACGGCTACGGCAAGCGCACGGCGATTACCGAATACACCCGTCACGGGCGCGGAACCCAAGGCATGATCGCGATCCAGACTTCAGCCCGCAACGGCAAGGTGGTGGCGGCGACGCTGGTCAAGCAGGAAGACCAGATCATGCTGATCGGCACCAATGGCGTGTTGATCCGCACTCGCGTCAGGGAGATTCGCGAGATGAGCCGCTCCACGCAGGGCGTCACGCTGATTAATCTGGGGAAGGAAGACAAGCTGGCTGGTTTGAGCCGGATTGCCGATCCGGAAGAAGATATGGAATAATTAAAACCATCCACCACAGAGACACAGAGGCACAGAGAAAACCTTAAGCCCAAGGCCATAGGGCAGGGTCTTTCTCTGTGTCTCTGTGGTGAGGTGGTTGATGTTTCAGGTTTTTATAGGAAAATAGCATGGCGATTTACAACTTCAGCGCAGGCCCCGCAGTATTGCCGCACGAGGTCTTGCTACAGGCAAAGGAAGAGTTGCTCGATTGGCATGGCAACGGCATGTCGGTGATGGAGATGAGCCATCGCGGCAAGGAATTCATGGGTATCGCCGCGCAGGCAGAACAAGACCTGCGCGATTTGCTCGCCATCCCGGCTAACTACAAGGTGCTGTTCCTGCAAGGGGGCGCCCATTTGCAATTCGCGATGATTCCGCTGAATTTGTTGCGCGGGAAAGCGTCTGCTGATTACGTCAATACCGGAGAGTGGTCGAAAAAAGCCATCGGCGAGGCGAAGAAGTTCTGTGACGTGAATGTGGTGGCGAATAATGCTGATCGGAATTTTTCCTATGTTCCTGCGTTCAACACCTGGCAGCTCGATCCCAATGCGGCATATCTGCATTACACCTCGAACGAGACCATAGGCGGCGTGGAATTCAATTGGGTGCCGGATACGGGGGTCGTGCCTTTGGTGGCAGACATGTCGTCCCATATTTTGTCGCGTCCGATGGACGTGTCGAAATACGGTTTGATTTATGCCGGGGCGCAAAAGAATATCGGCCCGGCTGGCTTGTGCATTGTCATCGTGCGCGAAGACCTGGTTGGTCATGCCTATCCCGGTATTCCGACCATGCTGGATTACAAGACTCACGCCGATAACGATTCGATGTACAACACGCCGCCTACTTATGGCATATACATGGCCGGGCTGGTATTCCAGTGGCTCAAGCGCAACGGTGGTTTGGCTGCGATGGAGAAAGTAAATATGACCAAGGCCAAGTTGTTGTATGACGCGATTGATACAAGTTCAGGCTTTTATCATTGTCCGGTAACGGTGTCTGACCGTTCGCGCATGAATGTCCCATTTACACTCAAGGATAACGTTCTCGATAGCGAATTCCTGAAGCAGGCAGACGCAAACGGTTTATTGCAGCTCAAGGGGCACCGTTCGGTCGGTGGCATGCGTGCTTCCATTTACAATGCCATGCCGCTGGCAGGCGTGCAGGCACTGGTTTCTTTCATGAACGATTTCGCCCTGAAAAAGGGTTAAGAAAAAATGGCCAAGACATTTCAAATACAGACACTGAATAAAATTTCTGCCGAGGGGCTGCACCGCCTGCCCGCCGCGCGCTACGTCGTCGGTAATGATATTACAGAACCGGATGCGATCCTGGTGCGCTCGCACAACATGCACGATATGCACATTCCCGCCAGCGTGAAAGCGATCGCGCGCGCCGGTGCCGGAACCAACAATGTGCCGGTAGTAAAAATGAATGCGCGCGGCGTGCCAGTGTTCAACGCGGCCGGAGCCAACGCCAACGCGGTGAAAGAGTTGGTGATCGCGGGCATGTTGCTGGCTTCGCGTAACCTTATTCCCGCGCTGCATTTTACTGCCGGTTTGAAAGGCGACGATGCTGCGTTGCACCGGCAGGTTGAGGATGGCAAGAAGCACTATGCCGGTATCGAGCTGCGCGGACGCACTTTGGGCATTATCGGTCTGGGTTCAATCGGACGGTCAGTGGCGGATGCCGCCATTGGCTTGGGCATGCAGGTGATGGGTTACGATCCGGACATTACTGTGGATGCCGCATGGGGCTTGCCGTCGCAGGTGAAAAAGGCGCACAGCATCGAAGACTTGCTCAAACATAGCGATTTTGTCACGCTGCATATTCCCTTGCTGGATGCCACGCGCGGTCTGATCAATGAAAAGCGGGTGCAAGCGATGAAGTCGGGCAGCGTGCTGTTGAATTTTGCGCGTGACGCTATCGTGGACGAGGATGCGGTGCTGGCCGGGATTGCCGCCAAACATATCCGCTATTATGTGTGTGATTTCCCCACGCACAAGACGCAGGGCAACCCGGCGGTCATCGCGCTGCCGCATCTGGGCGCTTCCACGCAGGAGGCGGAAGACAATTGCGCGGTCATGGTGGCGGAGCAGGTGCGCGATTATCTGGAGCATGGCAATTTGAGCAATACCGTGAATTTTCCGAATGTTTCGATGCCGCGCGAATCCGCGTTCCGTATCGCCATCGCCAATGCCAACGTGCCCAACATGCTGGGTCAGATTTCCACTGCGCTGGCCGCTGCCGGGATCAATATCCATAACATGATCAACAAGTCGCGCGGCGAAATGGCGTACACTCTGGTGGATACCGACAGCGCCACACCGCCTGAACTGATCGCACGGATTGCCGCCATCCCCGGCGTGCTGATGGTGCGCGATCTGCCCCTTGAAGCGTAAGATCCGATGAGCGAGAAAATACAACGATGCCGCGAACAGATTGATCGTATAGACGACGATCTGCTTAAACTGCTGAACCAGCGCGCGGCGCTGGCGCAGCAGATCGGCCATGTCAAGGGGGAGGGCGCTGTGCTGCGTCCGGAACGCGAGGCGCAAGTATTGCAACGCATGAAACAAGCCAATGGTGGCCCGCTGGCCGACAAAGCGGTGGGGCAGCTCTATACCGAAATTATGTCGCAATGCCGCGCGCTGGAAGCGCCGCTGGCCGTGGCTTATCTCGGCCCGGTAGGCACATTCAGCGAAGCTGCGGCAATCCAGCGTTTTGGTCAGGCCAGCCAGGGCGTACCCTGCACTTCTATCGACGAGGTCTTTCGCACAGTGGAAAGCGCTGCTGCGAACTATGGCATGGTGCCGGTGGAAAATTCTACCGAAGGGGCGGTGGGGCGCACACTGGACTTGCTTCTACAAAGCCCGCTCAAGGTATGTGGCGAAGTGATGTTGACGGTCCATCAATGCCTGCTGTCGCACGCGGCTGATATTGACGGCATCAAGCGGGTGTACTCCCACCCGCAGTCGTTTGGGCAGTGTCAGGACTGGTTGAACACGCATTTGCCAAATGCCGAACGCGTGTCCATGGCGAGCAATGCCGAAGCCGCCTTGCTGGCTTCCCGGCAACCTCTGACGGCAGCCATCGCGGGTGATATTGCGGCGAAACATTATGCCGTTCCGGTGCGCGCCGAAAACATCGAGGATGACCCGCGCAATACCACGCGTTTTCTGGTCATTGGCAACCAGGACGTAGCGTCGTCCGGCAAGGACAAAACATCGCTGGCAATGTCCGCGCCCAATCGTCCCGGTGCGGTGCATGATCTGCTGCTGCCGCTGGCAAAACATGGCGTTTCCATGACCAAGCTGGAATCGCGTCCGTCCCGTTCCGGCCTGTGGGAATACGTGTTTTTTGTGGACATAGAAGGGCATCAGTCCGATACCAAAGTGGCCGCTGCATTGGCTGAATTGAAGCAAGCCGCCGCATTCGTGAAGGTTCTGGGTTCATACCCGGCCGCTTCGTAAATTTTAAATTCCTTCCCCCGTGAGGGGGAAGGGACGATTGCCTCCTCTCCCGCAAGCGGGAGAGGATTGAGGTGAGGGCTGTCGGAAGGGATATTGAGTGAGTTTACCTATAATATTTTAGATGAGTATGAATTATTCTGATTTGGCACCTTCCTATGTCCGTGCCATCGCGCCTTATCAACCTGGCAAGCCGATTGCCGAGCTGGAGCGCGAGCTGGGCATCAGCGGCATCGTCAAGCTGGCCTCAAACGAGAACCCGTCGGGCGCGAGCCCCAAGGCAGTTGCAGCAGCGCATGCCGCACTCGATGAGATTGGCCTGTATCCCGATGGCAACGGCTTCGTTTTGAAAAACGCGCTAACGCAACGCTACGGTGTGGCACCCGACCAGGTCGTGCTGGGCAACGGTTCCAACGATTTGCTGGAACTGTCCGCGCGCGCCTTTCTCACAGTAGGCGACAAGGCGGTTTACGCCGCCCATGCTTTCGCGGTGTATGCGTTGGCGACACAAGCGGTGGGCGCGACAGGCATCAGCGTTGCAGCCAAGGATTTCGGGCATGATCTCGATGCGATGCGTGCGGCGGCAGTGGCGCAGGGCGCGAAGATGATCTTCATCGCCAACCCGAACAACCCGACCGGGACGTTTTTATCGGGCGACGCGCTGCACGCATTTTTGCGCGCATTGCCGCCGAACATTCTGGTGGTGCTGGACGAAGCCTATAACGAATACCTGCCGGTTGAATGCCGCTATGACAGCGTGATCTGGCTGCGTGAGTTTCCCAATCTGATCATCTCGCGCACTTTCTCCAAGGCTTACGGCCTAGCTGGTTTGCGCGTGGGTTACGCGCTGGGCAACCCGCAAGTAATGGACATGCTGAATCGCGTGCGCCAGCCGTTCAACGTCAACAGCGTGGCGCAGGCCGCTGCGGTGGCGGCGTTGCAGGACGAAGATTTTGTCGGGCGGACATATGAGATGAACTTGCGCGGCATGGAGCAGGTTACCCAAGGCTTGGCGCTGCTGGAACTGGAATTCATTCCCTCGTTCGGCAACTTCGTGTGTTTTCGCATCGCTGACGCGGAACGGGTATATCGTCGCTTGCTGGAGCTGGGCGTGATCGTGCGCCCCATTGCCAGCTATGACATGCCGGACTGGTTGCGCGTGAGCATCGGTCTGGAAAAAGAAATCGCCAAATTTTTATATGCGCTGACACATATTTTAGGAGAAGCAGAGTGATTATTGTAATGAACAGGGATGTCACCGACGCGCAAATCGGCGCGGTGGTGAAGAAGCTCAAGGATGCCGGGCTGGAGGCCAACATCTCGCGCGGCATCGAGCGCACGGTGATCGGCGCCATCGGCGATGAGCGCAAGTTGAGCGAGGAAATGTTTACCCCCTTGCCCGGCGTGGAATCGGCGATGCACATCGTCAAGCAATACAAGATCGTGTCGCGCGAATCGCATCCGGAAAACACGGTGATCGACATCGGTGGCATCCCGCTCGGCGGCAATCAGATCCAGATTATCGCCGGCCCGTGTTCGGTGGAAACCCAGGCGCAGATGGATTTATCCGCGCAGTATGTGCATGAGGCCGGTTGCCGCCTGATGCGCGGCGGGGCGTTCAAGCCGCGCACCAGCCCCTACACATTTCAGGGCAAAGGCGTGGAAGGATTGGACATCTTCCGCAAGGCGGCGGCCAAATACAAATTGCCCATCGTGACCGAACTGATGGACATCCGCATGCTGGACACCTTCCTCGAGCACGATGTGGACGTGATCCAGATCGGCACGCGCAACATGCAGAATTTTGACCTGCTCAAGGAAGTGGGGCGCATCAACAAGCCGGTGATCCTCAAGCGCGGCATGTCGGCCACCATTTCCGAATGGCTGATGGCGGCGGAATACATTGCGGCGGGCGGCAACCACAACATCATTTTTTGCGAGCGCGGCATCCGCACTTTCGAGACCTATTACCGCAACGTGCTGGACGTGACGGCGATTCCGGTGCTGAAGAAAGAGACCCACCTGCCGGTGATCGTTGACCCTTCTCACGCGGGCGGCAAGGCGTGGATGGTGGCGGCGCTGTCGCAAGCGGCGATTGCGGCAGGCGCGGACGGCCTGCTGGTCGAGATGCATCCCAACCCGTGCGAAGCGTGGTGCGATGCCGATCAGGCGCTGACACCGCAGGAACTAAAGAATTTGATGGGCGTGCTGGGCGGTATCGCCAAAGCCATCGGGCGCACGCTGTAGTTTGGAGTGCAGCCTGCGTGTGTTGTTGGGGCTTCAGCCTCTTACAACCACGGCGCACCCCTTGCGGGTGGGCACGACGCTGCTTATGGAGTGTAGCGACGTGTCGCTGCCTGTTAAAAAACGCGCAGACGAGTCTGATGGAACTACTAGCCATTCGACTAGGCTGTCAAAAGACGACAGCCAAGTCGCTGGTTATGCGCACTCCAAATAAAAATGAAATGAAGTAAGGTGGCAAGTTATGGCTGCACCATTGTTCAAAAAAATTGTCATCTTCGGCGTCGGCCTGATCGGCGGCTCGTTCGCGCTTGCCTTGCGCAAGGCGGATGCAGTCGGCGAAGCAGTGGGCTTCGGGCGCGGTGCGGCGACGCTGGAGCAGGCTAAACAACTTGGCATCATCGACCGTATCGGAGCAGACCTCGCGGAACTCGGCGATGCCGATCTGGTGTTGCTGGCGACACCCGTGGGGCAGATGCCTGACATCATGGCGCGCATCGCGCCGCATCTGGGCGCGCATACGCTGGTCACCGACGGCGGCAGCACCAAGAGCGATGTGGTGGCTGCGGCCCGCGCGAATCTGGGCAACAAAATTTCGCAGTTCATTCCCGCCCATCCCATCGCGGGCGCGGAGAAGAGCGGTGCCGCCGCAGCACAGGCCGATCTTTATCGAGGCAAGAAAGTCGTGCTGACGCCGTTGCCGGAAAATAGCGCCGAATCGGTAGCGCGCGTGAAACAGGCGTGGGAATTATGTGGTGCGTTAGTCAGCGAATTGACGCCGCAACAGCATGATGAGGTGTTTGCGGCAGTTAGTCATTTACCGCATTTGCTCTCCTTCGCGCTGGTGCATGATTTGGCACAACGTCCAAATCGCGACTTGTTGCTAACCTTCGCCGCCAGCGGCTTCCGCGATTTCACCCGCATCGCGGCCAGCTCGCCGGAGATGTGGCGCGACATTTGTTTAGCTAATCGAGACGCGCTGTTGCGCGAACTGGATCGCTACACTGGCGAATTGAGCTCGGTGCGCGCTGCCCTGGTGGCGGGCGATGCTAAAAAACTCGAAGAAATTTTTCAGCATGCACGGTCGGTGCGGGCCAACTGGACAGCACAATAACGCAGGACGCGCCCGCGCCTCTTCTAAATGACACAGCTCATGACTGCGCCGGAATTCATTGATATCCCTCCGTTGCTGGCAGCGCGCGGAACGGTGCGCCTGCCCGGCTCCAAGAGTATTTCCAATCGCATATTGTTGCTCGCCGCCCTGTCACAAGGCGTTACTGAGATTCGCGATTTGTTGCACTCGGACGACACCCAATGCATGCTGGACGGCTTGCGCACTTTGGGCGTGTCAGTAGAGGCATTGGGCGACAATGCCTATCGTGTTACCGGCTGCGGCGGAAAATTTCCGGTCAGGGAAGCTAAATTGTTTCTCGGTAACGCGGGAACGGCCTTTCGTCCGCTGACTGCTGTGCTGGCGCTGGCCGACGGGCATTATGAATTATCCGGCGTGGCGCGTATGCATGAGCGTCCCATCGCTGATTTGGTGGGCGGTTTGCGCGATCTGGGGGCGGATATTCGCTACCTGGACAATGAAGGTTTTCCGCCGCTGGAGATTCATTCGGCGAGATTAAGCGGAGTGGCTCGTGTCAGCGTGCGCGGCGATGTGTCCAGCCAATTCCTGACCGCGTTGCTGATGGCCTTGCCGCTGCTGGATCACGAGGTCACGGTGGACGTGGAGGGCGAGTTGATCTCGAAACCTTATATCGAAATCACGCTGGCGATGATGGCGCGCTTCGGGGTCACTGTGCGGCGCGACGGCTGGCGCAGTTTCACGGTGACGGCGGGCAGCCGCTATGTGTCGCCCGGGGTAATTTATGTGGAAGGCGATGCGTCGTCGGCCTCGTATTTTCTCGCGGCAGGAGCTATTGGAAGAGGCCCGGTGCGCATCGAAGGCGTGGGCAGCGCCAGCATTCAGGGCGATGTGCGTTTCGCCGATGCGCTGGCGTTGATGGGCGCGCAAATCGAAATGGGTGCGAACTGGATGGAGGCGCGTGCGCCACAGTCCGGAAAACTCAAGGCTCTCGACCTTGACTGCAACCACATTCCAGATGCGGCGATGACGCTGGCGGTGGTCGCGCTGTTCGCCGAAGGCACGACCACGCTGCGCAATATCGCCAGCTGGCGCGTCAAGGAAACCGACCGCATTCATGCGATGGCAACCGAGTTGCGTAAGCTCGGCGCGACAGTGGAGGAGGGCGCGGACTATATACGCGTCACCCCGTCCGCTACCGGCTACAAGCTACCGGCTACAAGCCCCGCCATCGATACCTACGACGATCATCGCATGGCGATGTGTTTCTCGCTGGCCGCGCTTGGCGGGGTGGGTGTGCGCATCAACGATCCGCAGTGCGTCGCTAAAACCTTTCCGGATTATTTTGAGCATTTTGCCAAGGTGGTACGAGCCGTGCCCGTCATTGCCATTGACGGCCCTTCCGCATCCGGCAAGGGGACGGTGGCGCAATTGGCCGCAGCCCAGCTGGGCTTTCATTATCTGGACAGCGGTGCCTTGTATCGCCTGTTGGCGCTGGCCGCGCAGCAACATGGCGTGGCGCTGGACGCGGAAAGTCAGTTGGCTGAGTTGGCGGCACACATGGATATTCGCTTTGAGGGGACGGATATTTGGCTGGATGGTGAGCGGGTTGGCGATGAGCTGCGTTCCGAGCAGTGTGCCGCCATGGCCTCCAGGGTGGCGGTGCTGCCGATGGTGCGCGCCGCGCTATTGGACAAGCAGCGTGCCTTCCGCCGGGCGCCAGGATTGGTCGCAGATGGCCGCGACATGGCGTCGGTCGTGTTTCCAGATGCAGGCCTGAAAGTATTTCTTACCGCAAGTGCTGAAGCGCGCGCGGAACGCCGCTATAAGCAATTGATGGAAAAAGGAATGGGCTTGATGGAAAAGGGAATGGGTGCTAGTATTGCCGCCCTTTTGCAGGATATCCGTGCGCGCGATGAGCGAGACAGCAAGCGTAGCGTGGCTCCACTGCAACAGGTGCCGGGAGCAGGTTTGCTCGATACCACTGATTTGACTATCGAGCAGGCGGTGCAAGAAGTGCTGGCACGGGTCAGAAGACAGATGACAGATGACAGATGACAGATGACAGAGGCGCTGTCGCGGCTTCGCCGAATTTTTAATAAATGCGCCGCGCAGCGGACAACAATCTGTCTTCTGGTCTCTGTCATCTGTCTTCTGACCAAGTCCCGCAACGAGCCCCTCGTTCGGGTTTTTTAACCAACCCCCCGCCAAAAACGGGTTTGTCTTGGATATATTTATAAATGACTGCTAACACTGCTGTAGCCGAAAACGATCTGGAAAGTTTTGCCTCCCTCTTTGAAGAAAGCTTGACGCGCAAGGAAATGCGCGCGGGCGAGTTGATCACCGCGCAAGTTGTGCGCATCGATCATAACGTGGTGGTGGTCAATGCCGGTCTGAAATCCGAAAGTTTTATTCCGGTCGAGGAATTCTTCAATGCCGCAGGCGAGATTGAAGTCAAGCCGGGCGATTTCGTTACCGTGGCGATTGAATCGCTGGAAAACGGTTACGGCGAAACAAAGTTGTCGCGCGAGAAGGCCAAGCGCCTTGCCGCATGGATTGATCTGGAAGTTGCGATGGAAGAAGGTCGGATTATCGAAGGTTATGTTAGTGGCAAGGTGAAGGGTGGTCTGACGGCAACGGTTAACGGCATACGTGCCTTCCTGCCCGGTTCGCTGGTGGATATCCGCCCGGTCAAGGACACTGCGCCTTATGAAAACAAGACCATGGAATTGAAAATCATCAAACTGGATCGCAAGCGCAACAACGTCGTCGTTTCGCGCCGCGCTGTGCTGGAAGCGAGCCAGGGAGCCGATCGCCAAGCCATGATGGAAAATCTGAAGGAAGGCGCAATCGTCAAGGGCATTGTCAAGAACATCACCGACTACGGCGCATTTGTGGATTTGGGTGGTATCGATGGCCTGCTGCACATTACCGATCTGGCATGGCGCCGGGTCAAGCATCCTTCTGAAGTATTGGCAGTAGGCGACGAAGTCGAGGCCAAGATACTCAAGTTTGATCAGGAAAAGAACCGTGTTTCTCTCGGCATCAAGCAGATGGGCGATGACCCGTGGACCGGCCTCGAGCGCCGTTATCCACAAGGTACCCGTTTGTTCGGCAAGGTCACCAATCTGACCGACTACGGCGCGTTTGTGGAAATCGAACAAGGTATTGAAGGTCTGGTGCACGTGTCCGAAATGGATTGGACCAACAAGAACGTTCATCCGTCCAAAGTGGTGCAACTGGGTGATGAAGTCGAAGTGATGATTCTGGAAATTGACGAGGCGCGCCGCCGCATTTCCCTCGGCATGAAGCAGTGCAAATCCAATCCGTGGGATGATTTTGCTCTGAATCAACAGAAGGGCAACAAAGTTAAAGGCCAGATCAAATCAATTACTGATTTTGGTGTTTTCATCGGCTTGGATGGTGGTATAGATGGCTTGATACATCTGTCCGATCTGTCCTGGACTGTGCCCGGCGAAGAAGCCGTGCGCAACTACAAGAAGGGCGATGAACTCGAAGCAGTGGTGCTGGCGATTGATGTGGAGCGTGAGCGCATTTCGTTGGGTATCAAACAGATGGATGGCGACATCTTCAACGGCTACATCGCAACCCATGACAAGGGCAGCATAGTCAGCGGCGTGGTCAAGGCAGTTGATGCCAAGGGCGCCACGATTACTCTGGATGGTGATGTCGAAGGCTACCTCAAGGCCTCTGAAGTTTCAGTTGACCGGGTCGAGGACGCCCGCCTGCACCTCAAGGAAGGCGATACAGTGAAGGCTGTGATCATTAACGTGGATCGCAAGAACCGTGGTATCAATCTTTCCGTCAAGGCAATGGACAAAGCCGATGAAGCAGCGGCCATGCAGAAATTTACTGCTACTACAGAAAACTCGGCCGGAACGACCAATCTGGGTGCCTTGCTCAAGGCTAAACTGAGTACCAGCAAGGTTGATGCACAATAAGGCATATAAAATATGACCCGTTCTGATCTTATCGCCAAGCTGGCGGAGCGTTATCCGCAACTGGTGGCCAAGGATGCCGAGCTGGCAGTCAAGGTAATTCTTGATGCCATGGCGGCAGCCTTAGCTCGTGGTGGACGCATTGAAATCCGCGGCTTCGGTAGCTTTGCGCTAAACTACCGCCCGCCGCGTACTGGACGCAATCCGAAGTCTGGAGAAAAAGTACAGGTGCCAGCCAAGTATGTGCCGCATTTCAAGGCGGGTAAGGAGTTGCGGGAGCGGGTTGACTATTCTTCATCCTGAGAGTCGGCAAGATAGATGCCTACGATTACAGTATTTACGGGTCGCTGCATGGCACCGTCAGCTACATCAGCGCAGACACCCTGAGCGAGGAAACGCGCAGCAACGAACTGCCCTACTATCGGGTACAGATCAAGACTAAGGGGCGCAGCTTCAGCGGCAGAAAAGCGG
>VFLG01000086.1 GCA_009885195.1 Gallionellaceae bacterium | reverse complement strand
CCGAGTTCGAGCAGGAGCCCATCGAGATGACCCAGCGCGGCTCGGCCATCTGGTCGTAGACCTTGCGGATCGCCGGGCCCATCTTGTTGCATAAGGTACCGGCCACAATCATCAAGTCGGACTGGCGCGGGCTGGGGCGGAACACAACACCGAAACGGTCCAGATCGTAACGCGAAGCGCCCGCCTGCATCATCTCCACCGCGCAGCAGGCCAGGCCGAAAGTCATCGGCCACAGCGAACCGGTGCGGGTGTAATTGATCAGGGTGTCCAGCGAGGTCGTGACGAAGCTTTTTTCCAGAACGCCTTCTATTCCCATTCCAAAGCCCCTTTCTTCCACTCGTAGATAAAGCCAACCACGAGAATGGCCAGAAAGATCATCATGGAAACAAAGCCGAAAGTGCCGATTTCCTTGAGCACCACCGCCCAGGGAAACAGGAACGCGATTTCCAGATCGAACAGAATAAACAGGATAGCGACCAGGTAATAACGCACATCGAATTTCATGCGCGCGTCTTCAAAGGCCGCAAAGCCACACTCGTAAGGCGAGAGTTTTGCGCTGTTCGGGCGATGCGGAGCAAGCAGCCCGCCCAGCACCAGAGGCGCCACGCCTACTGCCAGCCCCACACAGATAAACAACAGTACCGGAAAATAATTTTCCAACATCTGAATATCCTCCTCCGTTCGGCGCTTTGACTTCCCATGCGCACAGACGTGCAACCACTTTCAGGGCATCTCTAAAAATCCAAACTCCGTCGCGATACTGCGTTGCTCAAGAAATTTTAACGCTTACATCTCAAACATATGCGGCGCGCTAAAATTTATTTCGCGCCTTGTCTCGCTTAGGATTTTGAATTTTTAGAGGCGCCCTTCAGTTGAATTAATTGGACAGAACCTAAAAATCAGGACTGCTTAATTGGTGCCGATGAGCAGACTCGAACTGCTACGGCTTTCGCCACTAGCCCCTCAAGCTAGCGTGTCTACCAATTTCACCACATCGGCATTATTTATTATTTTGGTATTTCTTGCGACTTCGAACCGCTCGCATCGCCAACCGGTGAAGCAGGCGCAACCGGGGGTACTGCAATAGATGCCTCATGCTTGTCCATCACACCCTGAGGCGTAGTCGGGTTGGCATAGAGATAAGTCAGGGTCAGGCTGGTAACAAAAAATACCGCTGCGGCCACGGCCGTGCTGCGACTTAAAAAGTTGGCCGAGCCGCCCGAACCAAACACGCCACCCGCAGAGCCGGTGCCAAACGCAGCACCCATGTCCGCGCCTTTGCCATGCTGCACCAGCACCAGGCCGACAAGCACCACAGCCGTTATTATATGCACAATCCAAGCTATATTTTCCACACGCTACTCCAAAATATCGAAATTTATTTTTTCCCGGCACGGCAAATCGCCAAAAACTCCTCGGCAACCAGCGATGCCCCGCCAATCAATCCACCATCAATGTCTGGCATGGCGAACAGCTCGACCGCATTGGCGGCCTTGACGCTGCCGCCGTAAAGTATACACAAGCCTTGCGCCACCTGCCCATCCAGCGCTGCGACGCGCTGGCGAATAAAAGCATGGACCGCTTGCGCCTGCTGTGGCGAGGCAGTCTTGCCGGTACCTATCGCCCACACTGGCTCATAAGCCAGCACCGCATTGCGCAAAGACTGCACGCCCAGCAGTTTAATTACTGCATCCATCTGTTCCGCCACCACCGCTTCCGTGCTGCCGTTTTCGCGCTGCGCCAGCGTTTCACCCACGCACAAAATGGGCAACAATCCCGTTTTCTGCGCGGCGGCAAACTTTTCCGCCACCAGTTGGCTGTTTTCTCCATACAGGCTGCGCCGTTCCGAATGCCCGACGAGCACGTAACGGCAGCCAAAATCGCACAACATGGAAGCCGCTACCTCGCCGGTGTAAGCGCCTTTATCCAACTGATGCACATCCTGCGCGCCCCATTTTACCGGCGTGCCGCGCAACAATTGCTGCGCCTGCGCCAGATAGGGAAACGGCACACAGACCGCACAATCCACCTCCGGTATTTTTGCCATGCCCGCCGCCACAGCATTCAGCAAAGCCTCATTCTGGGCCAGCCCCCCAACCATCTTCCAGTTCCCGGCAACAAGCTTGCGACGCATCTGACAGACTTTCAAAACGACGAAAGGCGGCCATGCTACCCGCGAAACTCTAAACGGTCAATCTTGCCCCATGACTCGCTCGGGTCTTTTAGCCCTGCTACCGTGCGACTGCAAAATACTCTGCACGAAATAATCAGATTGCCGTGCTATCGGTTAAAATCCGAAGCCATATATTGCAGAAAGGTAACAGCGCCATGAAAGCACGCATCAAATGGGTAGAACAGGTGTCGTTTCTGGGTGAAACGGAAAGCAACCATGCTGTCCTGATGGACGGCCCGCCGGACGGCGGCGGACGCAATCTCGGGCCGCGCCCGATGGAGCTGGTGCTGCTCGGCACGGGCGGCTGCACCACCTATGATGTCATCCACATCCTCAAAAAAAGCCGCCAGCAAGTGACCGACTGCGTGGTGGAAATTCAGGCCGAGCGCGCCACGGAAGACCCCAAGGTGTTCACCAAAATCCACTTCCACTTCATCGTGACCGGCAAAGAACTCAAGCCAGAACAAGTGGAACGCGCCATCAAACTGTCAGCGGAGAAATATTGCTCAGCTTCCATCATGCTGGGCAAGATGGCGGATATTACGCACGATTTTGAGGTGGTGCAGATGTAGGGGACAGCCCCTCGGACTCAGTCCCTTCCCCCATTCAGGGGGAAGGTTAGGATGGGGG
>VFLG01000049.1 GCA_009885195.1 Gallionellaceae bacterium | reverse complement strand
TTTCCTCCTTGTGATAACCACTAAGGGATTGCTATACATAGCGACAGAAATCGTAGCGAGCGGCTTTGGGGTGGGGGAGGCCGGAGCACAGCGCCCGGAGCATACATGTCAGTATGTGAGGAGCGCGAGCACCGCCCGACCCTGCCCCAGAGTCGCGCAGTAGATTTATGTCGCTATGTATAGTTCAAGCTCCTTTTATGATAGGTTAAATTTTGTCAGCAACTTCTGTTTTAGCGCGCAAATGGCGGCCCAAGACCTTCGCGCAACTGGCGGGGCAGGATCACGTGGTGCGGGCATTGAGCAATGCGCTGATGCAAAATCGTTTGCATCACGCCTATCTGTTCACCGGCACACGCGGCGTGGGCAAGACCACGATTGCCCGCATTTTCGCCAAGTCCCTGAATTGTGCGACAGGTATTACCGCCACGCCTTGCGGTATTTGTAGCGCTTGCACGGAAATCGACAGCGGGCGCTTCGTAGACTTGATCGAATTGGATGCGGCATCCAATACCCAGGTGGACAACATGCGCGAGTTGCTGGAAGGCGCGCTGTATTCGCCCACTATCGGGCGTTTCAAGGTGTACATCATCGACGAAGTGCACATGCTGTCGAAGTCGGCGTTCAATGCCATGCTGAAGACTCTGGAAGAGCCGCCCGCCCACGTCAAATTCATTCTCGCCACCACTGACCCGCAGAAAATCCCGGTTACCGTGCTGTCGCGCTGTTTGCAGTTCAACCTGAAACAGTTGCCGCCCGCATTGATCCTTGCCCATTTGCAGTATGTGCTGGAGCAGGAAAATATCCCGTTCGAGGCGGGTGCGCTGGCGCTGCTGTCACGCGCGGCACAGGGCAGCATGCGCGATGCCTTGAGTCTGCTCGATCAGGCCATTGCCTATTCCGATTCCAGGGTGAACGAGACAACCGTGCGCACTATGCTGGGCGCAATTGATCAAAGCTATTTGTATGATGTGCTGCAAACTTTGTTGGCGCGCGATGGGGCAGGGCTGCTGCGCATTGCCGATGACATGGCGATCCGCAGCCTGGCATTCGACGCCGCTTTGCAGGATTTGGCCACTCTGCTGCATCGCGTGGCACTGGCTCAGACCGTGCCGCAAGCCATCGCGGACGATGAGCCGGAACGGATGCGCCTGCTGGATTTGGCACAACGGTTCAGCGCCGAAGAGATTCAGTTGTTCTATCAAATTGCCATACATGGGCGCAATGAGATTGATCTGGCACCCGATGAATACGCCGGATTTACCATGACCTTGCTGCGTATGCTGGCCTTCATGCCAGCTGGTGCGCTGGCTTTACCGGAGAGTCAGGCCAAGGCTGCGCCGTCAACTGTGCGCGTTAACTCGCCGCTTGTGACTCCTGCTGCCAAGCTCTCGCCGTCGGTTGCGCCGCAGGCAAAATTAGTTGCTGGCTCTTCCGCGCAAATTGATTGGGGTGTGCTGCTGGCGCAGTTGAGCGTGCAAGGTATGGCGCGCGAACTGGCCAAGCACTGTACGCTGGAAAGTTTTGTTGACGGACGACTGGCGCTGAATCTTGCGCCGCAACAAAAGCAATTGCTGGGCAACAAAATGGCGCATGAAAAATTACAGGCCGCACTCACCGACTATTTCGCCCAGCCGGTGCGATTGGTGATCACCTTGGGAGATGCCAGCACAGTCACTCCTGCGGCTGTAGAAAATCACCATAAGCAGACTCGCCAGCAACAAGCAGCGGAGGCCATCTCGCAGGATGCTTTCGTGCGTGAGGCGCAGGCGCAATTGGGTGCACAGCTTATTGAAGAATCCATTAAACCGATACAGTAGGAGAGCGAAAGATGATGAAGGGTGGATTGGCCGGGATGATGAAGCAGGCCCAGCAGATGCAGCACAATATGAAAAAGGCGCAGGACGAACTGGCCTCGGTCGAGGTGGAAGGTCAGGCCGGTTCCGGTATGGTCAAAGTGACGATGACGTGTGCGCACGAGGTGCGCCGCGTGTCGCTGGACGACAGCCTGTTATCTGACGATAAGGAAATGCTGGAAGACTTGATTGCTGCCGCGCTGAACGATGCGGTGAAGCAGGCCGCCGCAGTCACTCAACAAAGAATGAGTGGCTTCACGGCAGGCATGAACTTGCCGCCGGGCATGAATCTCCCTTTCTAATTAATGAACACACCTTCCAGCCTGGAAGAGCTGATCTCTGCTTTGCGCTGCCTGCCCGGCGTCGGCCCGAAATCCGCTCAACGCATGGCTTACCACTTGTTGCAACGCGATAAACCGGGCGCGTTGCAGTTGGCTCGGGCACTCGACCATGCGTTGGAAAACATCCACCATTGCGCCAAGTGCAATAATTTTTCCGAAGAAGAAATATGTGCGTTGTGCCGCTCAGCCAGACGCGATGCCAGCTTGCTGTGCGTGGTCGAAATGCCGGCCGACTTGCTGATGATGGAGCAGGCGCAGTGTTATCGCGGCATGTATTTTGTACTGATGGGGCGGCTTTCTCCGCTGGATGGAATCGGCGCACGCGAACTACATCTGGAGCGCTTGGTCAAACGCGCACAGGAACAGCCATGCGAAGTGATACTCGCCACCAATTTCACGGTGGAAGGGGACGCCACCGCGCATTACATTGCCACATTGCTGTGTGCGCAGGGTATCAAAGTGACGCGCATCGCGCGCGGGTTGCCAGTGGGGGGCGAATTGGAATATGTGGATAGTGGGACACTGGCGCAAGCCGTACTGGAAAGGCGCGAGGTGATGGGATGATCGAACAGGAAGAACAGCAAGCGCAACCCGGCGAGCGGCTGCAAAAAATGCTGGCGCAAGCCGGCCTGGGTTCGCGCCGCGCCATGGAAGAATGGATTTCTGCCGGGCGAGTCACATTGAACGGGGAGGTGGCGACGCTGGGCATGCGTGTAATTGAGGGCGATGTGGTGCGCGTAGACAAGCGCATTGTTCACTTCAAAGCACAGGGCAGCAGTTTGCCCCGGGTATTGCTCTATCACAAACAGGAAGGCGAGATCGTCAGCCGCGATGATCCGGAAAAGCGCGCTAGCGTGTTCGACAAATTGCCCAAATTGCGCGGCATGAAATGGATTGCCATCGGGCGTCTGGATTTTAATACCAGCGGGCTGCTGATTTTCACCACTTCCGGCGATCTGGCCAACCGCCTGATGCATCCGCGTTTCGAAGTGGAGCGCGAATATGCGGTGCGCTTGCAGGGAACTATGACCGAAGAGCAGATGCGGCAGATGGTTAATGAAGGTATCACACTGGAAGATGGGCCGATAAAGTTTGAAAAGTTGCTGGACGAAGGCGGTGAAGGCTATAACCACTGGTATCGCCTGATGTTGAAGGAAGGGCGCAACCGCGTGGTGCGCCGCACCTTCGAAGTGCTGGGTTTGCCGGTCAGCCGGTTGATGCGCGTGCGCTTCGGCATCGTCAATCTGCCGCCGCGCTTGAAGCGTGGCATGCTGGCTGAACTCGGCGCGGGTGAAGTGGCGGCGATTCTCGACTGGGTCGGCATGGAAGCGCAGCCCGTGATGGAGAAAGTGGCTGAACAGCCCGGACGCGCTAAGGCGGTAAAGGTTGCAGATGAAATCGGAGATGCAGCACACAAAACCGGAAAAAAAGGCTCGAAACCAGTTGTCGTTCCACCTGTCAAGATAGACAGGTCACGTAGCAGGGGACACGCTTTAAAACCAAAGCGGGCGCCAAGCGCCTGACTGAACCTCAAGCTTTACAAAGAATGGGCAGGATTGCAGAATCCACGTTTAAAGGTTAAGCAATAACGTTACAATAGACACACAGCCAAACACATCGGATCAAGGTCGAATGGAAGAAAGTGGCAAAAAAACCATAATATGCAGCGTGCTGTTCCTGGATATTGTGGAATATTCCAAGAAATCAGTTTCCGGGCAGATTGCCCTGAAGGAGGGTTTTAATGCCTTTTTGTCGGTTGCAATCCGCGATGTGCCGCTTGATGACCGCATCATTCTGGATACCGGAGATGGCGCGGTAATCAGCTTTTTAGGCGATGTCGAGGATGCCCTGAAGGCGGCATTGGTCATGCGCGAGAGCCTGCTCAGTACGGGCGCGGGCATGGATCCACCGTTGCTGGTGCGCATGGGTATCAATCTTGGCCCGGTGCGCCTGGTCAAAGATATTAATGGCCTGCCGAATATCGTAGGCGATGGCATCAACGTGGCGCAGCGTGTAATGGGGTTCTCAGATCCCGGCCAGATATTGGTGTCGCGCTCTTACTATGATGCTGTTTCGCGCTTGTCGCAGGAATATGCCGGCATGTTCCATTACGATGGCTCGCGCACTGATAAACACGTGCGCGAGCATGAGGTCTACGCAATCGGTTATCCGGGGGAGTTTACCGCCACCCATCAGCGTATGGCGCTTGGTGCCAAACCTAAAGCGGCCATTAGATTTGATCGCTTGCTGCCACAAGCCCAATACTATAGTCGCATTGCCGCGCAGCGACTTGATGCCTGGACGCGGATTGCGCTGACCACTTTCCGTCATGCATCCGTACAGCAGCGTGCGCTGTACCTAGCCGTGCTGACCATCCCGCTGGCACTGCTGATCGCGTTGGTGGTAAACATTGCCGATAGCCCTGATGTGCCTGCGCCACAGGTGGCAGAGACACCGACGGATACCGCAGCCCCCGCTAAATCGCCAGAGTTGTCCGCAAAGGAAGCGTCTAGGAAACTACAGGCCAAGCAGGAAAGTATCCGCAAAAAAAGTGCCCGTATCCGTACGCTGGAAGAAACCACCGCGATCGATTCCGGCGCTCCGGCGCGGGTGAGTCTTGCAGTCACCCCTTGGGGAGAAATCTATCTCGATGGTAGAATGCAGGGCGTAAGTCCACCTTTGACGGAATTGGAGGTGATGCCGGGCACGCATGAAATCGAAATTCGCAACACCACATTCCCGCCGTACCGCCAGACATTTAAGGTCAATGCGGGCGGAGCAATAAAGATCAAACATAAATTCAAGTAACTAATCGATTTGGGAGTTCAGGATGCCGGGTGTTCGCATGATGTTGTTTGGAACCTTGATAGCACTCTTGTTGCCTGCCTGCAGTACGCTGGGTGGGTATGGAGAGTCAAGCCAGAGTGGCCATGCCGAACAGGATTTGGATCAGGCGGTGAAGATTTATGAAGATGGCGATTACGCCACAGCCATTGTCATTCTGCAGCATGCGCAGAAAAACGGCTTACGCAGCAAGTATGATCAGGCGCGTGCTTATAAGTATCTGGCTTTTATTCATTGTATTTCTGCGCGCGAAAAGCAATGTCGTGACGCATTCAAGAAGGCGTTTGAGATAGACCCTGCTTTCAATCTGCAGCCAGCGGAGGCGGGACATCCGGCATGGGGTCCCGTGTTTCGGAGCGTTCAAAGCAGTCGGCCAGCCAAATAATCCACTTAATTAGTGAGCCATGATCAGCCAGTTGGGACGATATGAAATTGTCGGCGAGCTCGGTCAGGGCGCGATGGGTGTCGTCTATAAGGCGAGAGATCCTCTAATCGACCGCGTCGTCGCGATCAAGACCATCAATCTGAGCTTGGCGATGGAAGAAAAAGAGGAATATGAAGGGCGCTTCTATCAGGAAGCCAAGGCGGCAGGCCGCCTTAGCCATCCCAACATCGTCACCATTTATGATGTGGGCAAGGGCGATGACATTGCTTATATTGCCATGGAGTTCCTGGAGGGGCGTGAGCTGCGCGACATCCTCAATGATGGACAGCGCTTGTCCGTCGATGAAGTTCTCGCCATCGTGATGCAAATAGCGTTGGGGTTGGCTTATGCGCACGAAAAGGGGATCGTGCACCGCGATATAAAGCCCTCCAATATCATGGTGGCACATGACGGACATGCAAAAATAACCGATTTCGGCATTGCCCGCATGGCGTCTGCCAGCGTACGCACCCAAACCGGCATGGTGCTCGGCTCACCCAAGTATATGTCACCGGAGCAGGTGATGGGCAAGCTGACCGATCAGCGTTCGGATATATTTTCACTCGGCGTAATGCTGTATGAAATGCTCACCGGCCAAGCGCCGTTCATGGGCGAGAATGTTAATGCCATCATGTATCAAACCATGAATGCCACACCGGCTGCGCCTGGCACCATGAACCCGCAGGTGCCCGATATGCTTAATTTTATTGTGGCAAAGGCACTGGCGAAAGGACTGGATAACCGTTACCAGAATGCCAAGGATTTCGCCAATGATTTACGCGCCTGCCGTGACACCTTGCCGCGCTCCGGTGTGCGGACTGATGTAAGCAAACCTCAGCCTGTACCAAGCACCCAACTACCGAATGCCATACGCGCCGTCGGGCGGGAGGAGGCAGACGCAGATGAATCCAGGCCGGTAGCGACCATGGGCTTGTCTGCGGCATTTGATTCGTCCAGTGCCACCATGCGCCTGGCAGCGTTGACCGGCTCCAGCGAGGAAATTGAGGATATTTCCAGAACATTAAAGATGATACGTCCCAGCATGGCGGTTATCAATCAGGCTGCGCCCACTGCCAAGTCCCCTATCGCTGCCACACCGCCTGCTTTCACGCAGCAGGTATCCGCGCGCAACACCGACAACGCCACTGAAAAAGACGACAGTTGGTTGCTAATCCTGATTGTATTTCTGGTGCTGCTTGGTCTGGCCGCAATTTTTCTTTTGCGCTGATTTCCTGCTTGCATTGAAGTGACTATGCGGCGGCAATTCAATTTCCAACCCTCCCTTTATCTTGCGACCGCACTCATTGCCATGCATAGTGCCGCACTGGCAGCACTGTTGTCGCTGGCCTGGCCGTTTTGGACTCAGGTGGCGCTGGGATTTCTTCTGCTGGTCAATTTGCTGCATCATTTGTGGCGCAACGCCTGGTTGTCCGCGCCATCATCTGCTGTAACTTTGCTGCTGGATGGAGATCGGATTGTGCTGACATCGCGCAGTGGCGGGCAAGTGGCTGGAAAGGTGATGCCCGATAGCCTGATTACACCGTTGCTCACCGTGCTCAATGTATTGCCGCAAGACGCATACTTGGCGCGTAGCGTCATTATTTTGCCGGACAGTCTGGATGCCGAATCCTTTCGGCAGTTAAGAGTATGTCTGAAGTGGGGGCGCTAGTTTTTGTGGAGGCGGATTGAGTACAGTCGGGATGGCTTGCGGCAACGTATCGGGATAGTCCTTGCTGTAGTGCAGGCCACGGCTTTCATGCCGAGCCAATCCGCTTTGCACGATGAGATCGGCGCTTAATACCAGGTTGCGCAACTCCAACAAATCGGAAGTGACATGGAAGTTAGTGTAGTACTCATTGATTTCCTCATGCAGTAATTTTATTCTGTGTTGCGCGCGCTGCAGCCGTTTGGTGGTGCGCACTATGCCGACATAGTCCCACATGAAGCGACGCAGTTCTGCCCAGTTATGCGCGATGATAATTTCCTCATCGGCATCGGTTACGCGGCTTTCATCCCACGGCGGTAGCGGGATGAACGGGCCGGACGGTTTGGCCAGAATGTCGCGCGCGGCCGCTTCGGCGAAAACCATGCATTCCAGTAGCGAATTGCTGGCCAAACGGTTGGCGCCATGCAGGCCGGTGTGGGCGGTTTCGCCGACGGCATAGAGGTTGGTCAGATCAGTCCGGGCGTTCAGGTCGGTCATCACTCCGCCGCAAGTATAGTGCGCTGCCGGCACCACCGGGATGGGCTGGCGCGCAATGTCTATGCCCAGCGCCAGGCAGCGCGCATAGATGGTGGGGAAATGCTGTTGCAGAAATTCTCGCGGCTGGTGTGAGATGTCCAGATAGACGCAGTCAAGTCCGCGTTTTTTCATTTCGAAATCGATGGCGCGCGCCACGATGTCGCGCGGGGCAAGTTCAGCGCGCTGGTCATGCCACGGCATGAAGCGGGTGCCGTCAGGCAGTTTCAGTATCCCGCCCTCGCCGCGTACTGCCTCAGAGATTAAAAAGGATTTGGCGTGCGGGTGATACAAACAGGTCGGATGGAACTGGATAAATTCCATGTTGGCCACGCGGCATCCGGCACGCCAGCCCATGGCAATGCCATCGCCGGTGACCGTATCCGGGTTGGTCGTGTAAAGATACACCTTGCCGGCGCCGCCGGTGGCCAGAATGGTGTCATGTGCGGCGATGGTGCTGACTTCGTCGCTCAGGCTGTTGAGCGCGTAAGCACCGTAGCAGCGATCATCCTGAAAGCCAAGTTTGTTACCCGTGATCAGGTCGATGGCGATGGTGTGTTCCAGCAGCGTGATGTTGGGGTGAGCCAGCACCTTAGTGGCGAGGGTTTCCTGTACCGCATGGCCGGTAGCATCGGCGGCGTGAATAATGCGGCGATGGCTGTGGCCGCCTTCGCGCGTCAGGTGATAGCCGGTGTCATTATTGGTATCGCGCGTGAACGGCACGCCTTGGGCGATCAGCCAGTCGATTGCCGGCCTGGCATGTTCGACTACATAACGCGTAGTGGCGGGGTCGCATAGGCCGGCACCTGCGGTAAGGGTGTCCTGTATGTGTTCGGCCAGAGAATCTTCTTGTGACAACACTGCGGCGATACCGCCCTGCGCCCAGGCGCTCGCGCCTTCCAGCAGCGACTTCTTGGTGATAATAGCGACTTTCTGCTGGTCGGCGAGTTTCAGCGCCAATGACAGGCCAGCCAGTCCGCTACCGATAATTAAAGTGTCAAATTGCATCGCGCCAGTCATTCACTTGCTTATCCAATAAAAAATGGTGATTATTTAACCACAGAGAGGGCATAACATGGGGAAGCTGCAAAAGCAGGAACCCAATCCGGTAAGGTTTCCATAGGGTTTGAACTATAGCAAATTCCGCGCGCTTCCCCTGTGGATAAATGATAACGGGTTAGAGTGAACTAATTCTACAGCATCATGTCAACTTTCAAAGTTGGGGTAAATGGTGGTTAAGGTAAATGGCTGACGCCTCTGGTTTGTCCGGTTATACTAGCGTGCCGCATTGGGGCGACATGATAAGGGCACCTCTAAAAATCCAAACCCCGTCGCGATACTGCGTTGCTCAAGAAATTTTAACGCTTACATATCAAATCATATGCTGCGCGCTAAAATTTCTTTCGCGCCTTGTCTCGCTTAGGATTTTGAATTTTTAGAGGCGCCCATAAGAACCAGGATAACAGGGAATGGGCGACAGGGAGGTCGATCAGCAATTGGTAGAGCGCGCGCAACGTGGCGACAAGCACGCGTTCGAGCTGCTGATAATCAAATACCAGCGCCGGCTGGCTCGTTTGATTTCGCGCTTCGTGCGGGATGGAGCCGAGGTCGAGGATGTTACCCAGGAAGCCTTTATCAAGGCATATCGGGCGTTACCGGGATTTCGCGGGGAAAGCGCGTTTTACACATGGCTCTACCGTATTGGCATAAACACCGCGAAAAATTATCTGCTGACGTTCAAGCGGCGGGTTCCAACCACCACCATGATTGATTCGGATGAGGCCGAGAATTTCGAGGAGGGCGCTCTGTTGCGGGAGGTCAGTACACCTGAAAACGAGTTGATGAGCAAGCAGGTAGTTGATGTGGTGAACTTATCGTTACAGCAATTACCCGATGATTTGCGAATCGCGCTCACTCTCCGTGAAATTGAGGGCTTGAGTTATGAAGAAATTGCAGATGTAATGAACTGCCCAATCGGTACCGTGCGTTCCCGTATTTTCCGGGCGCGCGAGGCGATTGCGGAAAATTTGCGCCCGCTGCTGGGTACCAGTGCAGACAATAGATGGTAAAGGGTGGCCTAAACATGAAACAACATATTTCAACATTGATGGATGGCGAATTGTTTGAGGATGAGGCGGAGGATCTGTTCGGCAAATTGAAGCGCAATCCTGAGGCGCAGGCAGAATGGCATATGTACCACCTGATCAGCGACGTGCTGCGTCAGCCTGGCCGCTTGCATACCGACATTGGCAAAAATATGCGTGAGCGGCTACAGGCCGAACCCACAGTGCTCGCCCCACGCGGCACCACCGGTCAAAAGGCTAGATGGTTCGCACTATCCGCTGCCGCATCTGTTCTGGCGCTGACCTTGGTGGCATGGTTGTCGGTGCAAGTCGGGTCGGACGCTATGCCGCAGATGGCGGCAGTGCAGCAGCCCTCTGCGGTACGTGCTGCCAGTTTCCCCGCCGATAACGGGCTGAATGGTTACCTGATGGCGCATCAGGAATTTTCTCCCAGCACCAATGTGCAGGGGACTGCCTCCTACATGCGTGCTGTGGCGAGACAATAGTGCAAGTTATACATAGCGTCATAAATCTACTACGCGTCAGGATGGCTGCGTTGCGCGGTGCTCGGAATCCTCATGTACTTCTATGTACATTCCGGTTCCTGCGCTCCGGGCGCCTTGCCCTCCAGCCGCTCGCTACGATTTATGTCGCTATGTATAGCGTGATAAGCCCCACGTTTTTATTGGCTGCGTTGCTGTTGCTGGCAACCCCCAGTGCGGTTGCCGACCCGTTCAGCCAAGACGATCTGGACTGGCTGAAGACCATGGCGTTTGCCGCACATCAGACCGATTATATCGGCACCTTCGTGTACCAATATGGCAACCACGTCGAAACTTCGCGCATTACTCACATTTCAGATCGGGATGGCGAGCATGAAAGGCTGGAGGGGTTGGATGGTGTCCGGCGTGAAATAATTCGGAGTAATGATCGGGTGTGGTGCTATCTGGGCGAGCGCAAGGTGAGCGTGGAAAATCGCCAGGGTCGCCGATCATTTCCTGCGCTTTTGCCGGAACAATTGTCGCTGTTGAATGAGAATTACCGGATCAAGAAGGCGGAAGAGGTGAGAGTGGCTGGCTTTCATACGCACGCCTTTATTTTTCAGCCCAGGGATAATTTGCGCTACACCCACAAGTTGTGGGCGCACAGCGATTCCGGGTTGTTACTTAAGGCTGCGGTGCTGGATGCGCGTGGCCGTGTCGTCGAGCAATATGCTTTCACGCAACTGACTATAGGTGGCAATATCGACCGCACGTGGATAACAACGGATAAATCAGCCATCAACCCCCATGCGCGCTATACGCATTCTGCATTTTCGTCCAAGGCAGAACCCAAGGCAGATCAAACTGTTATCGAGAGCGGGTGGCAGGTTGATTTACTTCCGACGGGATTCAAGAAAACTATGGAAATACGCCGCCCGCTACATGGCAAGAATGTGCCGGTAACGCACCTGATATTTTCCGATGGGCTGGCTGGCATTTCGGTCTTTATTGAGGACATGGCAGGCAGTCCAGAGACCAATGTCGGCTTGTCCAGCCAGGGCGCGATCCAGGTTTACAGCAAGGTGAGCGGCGCTCATCTGGTGACGGTGGTAGGCGAAGTGCCGCCACGCACAGTGATGCGGGTCGCCGATTCAGTGCGTTATAGGGGTCAGTGAGAGCATTTGGAACACGGAACCTTGTCTGTGAAACTTTTAGCCGGATACCCGTAGGAGCGCAATTTATTGCGCGATTGTTGTGAGATTAATCGCCCGATGAATCGGGCTCCTACGCCGTAATGATGGGCTTTGTAAACCGTGGGAAAATCTGCGTTAATGCCATGAGCAAAATTAATTTATCTGCATGAGAAGGGACGGGATGATGTTAAAAAAATTGTTTGCTATCGCACTGCTCGGAATTTTTTCACAGCTTGCATCGGCCAAAGAGTTGCCCGATTTTACCGAGCTGGTAGAAAAACAGGGGGCGGCGGTGGTCAATATCAGCACGGCCCGGATCATGGGTAACGCTCAAGCGCCACATGGCATCCCAAAGCCGAAGGGGGGCGATCCGTTCCCTGAGCTTTTCCGCCGCTATGAGCCACCCGCGCCACGCGAGCAGGAAACGCAATCGCGCGGCTCCGGCTTTATTATCAGCGATGATGGTTACATCTTGACCAATGCACATGTCGTAGAAGGCGCCGATGGGATTGTCGTGCGTCTGACCGATAAGCGTGAATTCAAGGCCAAGGTAATCGGCACCGACAAGCGCACCGACCTGGCATTGCTCAAGATCGAAGCGGGCGGGTTGCCGAAAATTGTTCAAGGTGACGCGAATGCGCTTAAAGTCGGCGCATGGGTGGTCGCCATCGGCTCCCCGTTTGGCTTTGACAGCAGCGTAACGGTCGGCATCGTGAGTGGCAAGGGTCGCTCCTTGCCGCAGGAAAGCTATATCCCCTTCATCCAGACCGATGCCGCTATTAACCCCGGCAATTCGGGTGGTCCGTTGTTCAACATGAAGGGCGAAGTAATAGGCATCAACTCGCAGATTTACACGCGCAGCGGTGGCTCCATGGGACTATCGTTTGCCATCCCTATCGATGTGGCCATGGACGTGGCGAACCAGTTGCGCGCTACCGGTAAAGTAACGCGCGGGCGCATAGGCGTGGTCATACAAGAGGTGACGCTGGACCTGGCAGAAACGTTCGGGCTGAGCAAGGCGACGGGTGCCCTGATCAGCAGCGTAGAAAAGGGTGGCGCCGCGGACAAGGCGGGCATACAGGTCAGTGACGTCATCCTCAAGTTCGACGGTAATGCGGTAGCGTCGTCCTCCGATTTGCCGCGTATTGTCGGCGCTACGCGTCCCGGCAGCAAGGTTGCCGTGCATCTGTGGCGCAGGGGTGGGAGCCACGAAGTTAAACTGACCGTAGGCGAAATGCCGGACGACGATCGTGTGGCACAGACCGGAAATAATGGTAGCAAAGCTGGTGCGGGTGAAAGTTTGACACGCTTGGGGTTGGTATTGAGCGAACTGAGTGACGAGCAGAAGCGCGCATTGGAAGTTGACGGCGGGCTGCTGGTAGAAGAAGTTAAAAGTGTCGCGACGCGCGCGGAATTAAGCCGTGGCGATATCATTCTGGCCTTGGGTAATATTGTATTGCGCTCGCTCGAACAGTTCAATGAGGCGCTGAAGCAGGTACCCAATGGAAAAAGTGTCGCCCTGTTGGTGCGGCGTGACGACGTTGTTTCATATGTCGCCATCAGGCTGGACGAGAAATAAAGGGCATCTCTATAAATCCAAACTCCGTCGTGATACTGCGTTGCTCAAGAAATTTTAACGCTTACATATCAAACATATGCGGCGCGTTAAAATTTATTTCGCGCCTTGTCTCGCTTAGGATTTTGAATTTATAGAGACGCCCTAAACCAGGAAAAAGTCGCCGCTGAAACACCGGGGACACAGGGTTTCATTCCCTGTGTCTCTATGGTTAATCTTCAATCAGCGCCAGCGTATCCCGCCAAAATCGGCTAGAATTCGTCCCTTTTGAATTCCCGCCCATTTCGGCGGGATATGTTTTTTGGGGACATGACAAGCAGAATGCAGTACATCCGAAATTTTTCTATTATTGCCCACATCGATCACGGCAAATCCACTTTGGCCGACCGTATTATCCAGCTATGCGGCGGCTTGTCCGACCGCGAAATGGAAGCCCAGGTACTCGATTCGATGGATCTGGAGCGCGAGCGTGGCATTACCATCAAGGCGCAGACTGCCGCGTTGCTATACAAGGCGCGCGATGGGCAGATATACAATCTCAACCTGATTGATACGCCGGGGCACGTGGATTTTTCCTACGAGGTGTCGCGTTCTTTGTCAGCCTGCGAAGGTGCATTGCTGGTGGTGGATGCGTCACAGGGAGTGGAAGCGCAGACGGTGGCCAACTGCTACACCGCACTTGAACTCGGCGTGGAAGTGGTGCCGGTGTTGAACAAGATCGACCTGCCCTCGGCCAATCCGGACAATGCCATTGAGGAAATTGAAGAAGTAATCGGCATAGACGCGCACGACGCCGTGCGTTGTTCGGCCAAGACCGGGGAGGGTGTGCAGGACGTGGTGGAGGCGATGATAGCCAAGGTTCCTTCTCCCCAAGGGGATCCCGCCGCGCCATTGCAGGCGCTCATCATAGATTCGTGGTTCGACAATTATGTCGGCGTGGTGATGCTGGTGCGTATTTTTAATGGCACGTTAAAGCTCAAGGACAGAATTCTGCTGATGGCCACCGGCGCACAGCACCTGACCGAGCACGTCGGCGTGTTCACGCCCAAGTCACAGCCGCGTCAGGAATTGTCTGCCGGGCAGGTGGGGTTCGTCATTGCCGGCATCAAGGAACTGAAAGCGGCCAAGGTGGGCGATACTGTCACACTGGTGAATCGGCCTGCGGCTGCGGCCTTGCCGGGTTTTAAAGAGGTGCAACCGCAGGTGTTTGCCGGGTTGTTCCCGGTCGAGTCGAATCAATATGAGGCACTGCGCGATTCGCTGGAGAAGCTCAAGCTGAATGACGCGTCATTGCAATACGATCCGGAAGTGTCGCAGGCATTGGGTTTCGGCTTTCGTTGCGGTTTTCTCGGTTTGTTGCATATGGAAATCGTGCAGGAGAGGCTGGAGCGCGAGTTCGACATGGACCTTATTACCACCGCGCCTACGGTGATTTATGAAGTCCTGTTGCGCGACGGCACGGTGCTGATGGTGGACAATCCGTCCAAGATGCCCGACCCGTCCAAAATCGAGGAAATTCGCGAACCCATCGTGACGGTCAATCTGTACATGCCGCAGGAGTACGTCGGCGCGGTGATCACACTGTGTACGCAAAAGCGCGGGGTGCAGCTCGACATGAGCTATCACGGCAAACAGGTGTTGCTGGTGTATGAGATTCCAATGGCGGAAATTGTGCTCGACTTCTTTGACCGGCTGAAATCTATTTCGCGCGGTTATGCTTCGATGGATTACGAGTTCAAGGAATATCGCCCGGCCGATGTGGTCAAGGTTGATATGCTGATCAATGGCGAGAAAGTGGATGCGCTGTCCATCATCCTGCATCGCAGCAACAGCCAGTACCGCGGGCGCGAGGTGGCGGCCAAAATGCGTGAACTGATTCCGCGCCAGATGTTTGACGTGGCGATCCAGGCGGCGATCGGCGCCAACATCATCTCGCGCGAAAACGTCAAGGCATTGCGCAAGAATGTGCTGGCGAAGTGCTATGGCGGCGACATTTCACGCAAGCGCAAATTGCTGGAAAAGCAGAAGGCCGGCAAAAAGCGCATGAAGCAGGTGGGCAATGTAGAAATCCCGCAGGAGGCTTTTTTGGCCATCTTGCAAGTGGGCGATAAATAGTAAAAAAGACTTATCCACGAAAAACACGAAAGGCACGAAATAAACCAATTAGGTTGCATGGATGCAGTAATTCAGTTGTTAGGTAATGAATTTCAGCGTCATATTTGTATTTGAATTTTTTCGTGCCTTTCGTGTTTTTCGTGGACCAAAGATTTTTTCAGGTAAGTGTTTTTACGGGCTGAAAGGAAGTTGAATGGATTTTTCATTAATTATGTTTGCCATGCTGCTGATCACGGGCGGCGTGTGGCTGCTGGATCGTTTCGTACTGCAACCAAACCGTGCGCCACAGGGCAAGGAACCATGGTGGGTGGAATACGCCAAGAGTTTCTTCCCGGTGATCCTGGTGGTATTCCTGTTGCGTTCGTTTCTGGTCGAGCCGTTCAAGATTCCTTCCAGCTCGATGAGGCCCACGTTGGTGGTGGGCGATTTTATTGTAGTGAACAAATTTACTTTCGGCATCCGCCTGCCCATCATCGGCAAGAAGCTGATAGAAATTAATTCTCCCAGCCGGGGCGATGTGATGGTGTTCCATTATCCGGAAGACCCCTCTACCGACTTTATTAAACGCGTGATCGGTTTGCCCGGCGATACCATCGAATACCGCAACAAGCAATTGTTGGTAAACGGCGTGTTGCAAGAGCAGCAGCGCGACGGTGACTATAACTATGTGGAAGCTGCGCTGAACTTTGTGCATACCGAGCGTTACAATGAAAACCTGATGGGGTACTCCTATCCGGTGCTGATTAATCCGGATGCGCCCAGTGTGCATATAGCCTCGGTAGCGGAATTTCCGCACCGCGAAAATTGTGCATATATAGCGGGTGGTGTGCGCTGCACCGTGCCGGACGGGCATTATTTCATGCTCGGCGACAATCGCGATAACAGCCGCGATAGCCGTTACTGGGGCTTTGTGCCGGACAAGCTGATAGTCGGCAAAGCGTTTATGATATGGATGAATTTTAGTGACTTGAAGCGCATCGGCTTATCCATTAACTGAGGAGGACATGATGAAAAACATAGCAAGCAGACAGCGCGGCGTGAGTTTATCCGGTTTAATAATATGGGTGGTGGTGCTGATATTGGCTGGAATCGGAGCCATGAAGGTCATACCGCCCTATATTCAAAACGCGGAAATTACCAGCATCTTTGACACGATTGCGCGCGATCCGGAAATGCAGACCGCCCCGCCCAAGAATATCCGTGAGTCATATGGCAAGCGCGCCATGATGAACAATATTTCGATTGTCGGTGAGAGTGACATCGAAATAAGCAAGGACGCGAGCGGCCTGTCGCTGAGTGCCAGCTACCAGGTGAAAATACCGCTGGCCGGCAACGCCAGCCTGTTACTCGAATTCAACCCGAGCAGCGCGGCTAAATAAATATATGAGCCGCGACGCATTGTGCCGTCAGCTCGGCCATGTCTTTAAGCAGCCACAGTTGCTGCAGCGCGCGCTAACGCACCGCAGCCACAGCGCGGCACACAATGAGCGTATGGAATTTTTGGGCGATAGCGTGCTGAATTGCGTTATCGCCAAGCACCTGTATGACTCCCATCCCGATTTGCCCGAGGGAGATCTGTCGCGACTGCGCTCAAATCTGGTCAATCAGCAGACCCTGTGTATTCTGGCTCAGCAGTTAGACTTGGGTGAGCTGTTGCTGCTGGGCGAAGGCGAGCGCAAGAGCGCAGGCTTTCGCCGCCCGTCTATTCTTGCCGACACAATGGAGGCAATATTTGGCGCGGTGTTTCTGGACGCAGGTTTTGATGGGGCGCAGAGCGTGGTGCTGAAGTTGTATGTGCCTTTCATTGCCCAAGCCGACGCGCAGACGCTGGGCAAAGATTACAAAACTCTATTGCAAGAATATCTGCAAAGCAAGCGCTTGGCGTTACCTAAGTACACCGTGCTGTCCACTCAGGGCGAGGCACACGCGCAACTGTTCCAGGTCGAATGCGATATTGGACAATTGAAACTCTCAACTCGCGGCGAGGGTGTCAGCCGCCGCAGCGCGGAACAGGTTGCAGCAGAAGCAGCCTATCGGCAAATAGAGGCACAGCCATAATGGATACAAGCAATTTTCACAGCGGCTTTATAGCCATCGTCGGTCGCCCCAATGTGGGCAAGTCCACTTTGCTTAATCATCTGGTCGGCCAGAAAGTCAGCATCACCTCGCGCAAGGCGCAAACCACGCGCCATCGCATTACCGGAATATTGACCGAAGAGCACGCGCAATTTGTGTTCGTGGACACGCCCGGTTTCCAGACGCAGCATATGAATGCGCTTAATCGTGGCTTGAATCGCGTGGTCAGCAGCAGCCTGCGCGATGTCAACGTCGTGCTGTTTGTCATTGAAGCGCGCCATTATGACGAGCGCGACCAGCTGGTATTGAAGATGCTGCCGCACGACAGGCCCGTCATCCTGGTCATCAACAAGGTGGATGTCATGGCCGACAAAAGCGAGTTGTTGCCTTTTATCGAACGTCTATCGGCTGAATTTAAATTCGCCGCCATCGTGCCGGTCAGCGCTCGGCAAGACAAGCAACTGGACACCTTGCTGGAAGCCATCCGCACCTACCTGCCCGAAGGCGACCCGATTTATGCCGCAGACGAAATCACCGACCGCAATGAACGCTTCCTCGCTGCCGAAATTTTGCGCGAGAAAATATTCCGTTTTACCGGCGAGGAATTGCCTTATTCGGTGAGCGTCATCATCGAACAATTCAAGCAGGAAGACAGCGGCCTGCGTCGCATTCATGCGGCGATACTGGTCGACAAGGACGCGCACAAGGCCATGCTGATCGGCAAAGACAGCGCCAAGCTGAAAGAAATCGCCACCCAGGCGCGGCTGGATATGGAGAAGATGTTTGGCGCAAAAGTTTTTCTTGAGGTGTGGATCAAGGTGCGCAGTGGTTGGGCCGACAGCCCCCAGATGCTGAAGAGCCTGGGTTACGAATGACAACGCATAGGCTTAGGCAGGAAGATCAACCCTCGTTCGTGTTGCACAGCTATCCCTACCGCGAAACCAGTCTGTTGGTGGAGGTGTTCAGCCGCCAGCATGGCCGGGTGGCGTTGGTGGCGCGTGGCGCACGGCGTCCGCGCTCGGCCTTGCGCGGGCTGTTGATGAGTTTTCAGCCATTGGCTTTAAGCTGGTTTGGCAAGCATGAATTGCGCACTTTACATAAGGCCGAGTGGCAAGGGGGTCAGCCGCACTTGCAGGGCACGGCGTTGCTGTGCGGGTTTTATTTAAATGAGTTGTTGCTCAACCTGATGGTGCGTGACGATGCGCATGAGCAATTGTTCGACTATTATCAGCTTACCTTGCAACGGCTCGCGCACGAAGAAGATCATGCCGCCGTGTTGCGCTGTTTTGAAAAGCATCTGTTGCAGGAGCTGGGCTATGCGCTGTTGCTGGGACACGAAGCAGGGAGCAATGAGCCGATAAAGCCGACTGTGGTTTATCGTTATGTTGTCGAGCGGGGCGCGCTGCGTGATGAGGAAAATACGGAAGGCTTGCCGGTATTGGGCAAAACCCTGCAAGATATGGCTGCCGATGATTACCGCGATGCGGTCAGCGCGCAGCAAAGCAAGCAGTTGATGCGCATGTTGCTGAACCACCATCTAGCAGGCAAGATTTTGCATACGCGGGAACTGATAAAGGAATTTCAAAAATTATGATTAAACCTGAATTATGATAAAACTGGGACTCAACATAGACCACGTCGCCACGCTACGCCAGGTGCGCGGCACACGCTATCCCAATGTATTGCAGGCGGCGCTGATAGGCGAGGCGGCAGGCGCGGATGCCATTACCCTGCATTTGCGCGAAGACCGCCGCCACATCCAGGATAAGGATGTGGAAATTCTGCGTGACATGCTGCAAACCCGGATGAACCTGGAAAGCGCGATTACCGATGAGATGCTGGCCATTGCCCTGCGCATCAAGCCGCACGATGTGTGCTTTGTGCCGGAGCGGCGCGAAGAGCTGACCACCGAGGGCGGGTTGGATGTGCTGAAGTATTTTGACAGCGTGCAACGCGCTTGCCAACGCTGTGCCGCGGCTGGCATCCGCGTGTCGCTATTTGTGGATGCGGACGAGAAGCAACTGGATGCGGCGCAGAAGGCGGGCGCACCGGTAGTGGAAATACATACCGGCAAATATGCCGATGCGGCCAGTGTGCCGCAGCAGGCGCAAGAGTTGGCGCGCATCCAGCGCGCGGCGGCACATGCCCATGCCCTGGGTTTGCAGGTCAATGCCGGGCATGGCTTGAACTACCACAACGTGCAGCCCATCGTGGACATTCCCAATATCTGCGAACTCAACATCGGCCATGCCATCATCGCCGAGGCCTTATTTATCGGGCTGGAGCAAGCCGTGAAAAAGATGAAGGCGTTGCTTATCGCTTCGCCTCACAAGAGGTAAGGCTTAAAAATGATTTTTGGCATCGGCACCGACATCGTTTCATACAGCCGGATTAAAAGCTTGAACGAAAAATATGGCGACCGTTTCGCGCAGCGCCTGTTGGGTGAAAAGGAATGGTCAGAATATACAGCCAGCGCCGATCCGGCGCGTTTCCTGATGAAACGTTTTGTCGCCAAAGAGGCTTTCGCCAAGGCGATGGGCACCGGCTTGCGTTCCAATGTGACCTTGCGCCGCATCCGGGTCGAACATGATGAATTGGGCAAACCGCTATTGGCTTTCGACGAAGTGCTGGCAAATTATGTGGCCCGCCTTGGCGTAACGCGCCACCATTTAAGCATCAGCGACGAGCGCGATACAGCAGTGGCGTTTGTGGTTTTGGAAATGGATTAGGGAGATATTGATGGGACTCGGCCCAGTCATGCTGGACATTGCAGGTGCCGAACTTACGGCGGAAGATGAGGTGCGTCTGTGCCACCCGCTGGTGGGCGGCGTAATTCTATTTACGCGCAATTACCAATCGCCGCACCAGCTGGCCGAGCTGACAGCCAGCATCCGCGAGCTGCGCAGCCCATCGCTGTTGATCGCGGTGGATCACGAAGGCGGACGTGTGCAACGCTTCCGCGAAGGCTTTACACGTATCCCGGCGATGCGCGAGCTGGGAAAAATATGGGACGAACACCCCAAGCGCGCCAAACATCTGGCGCAACAAGCGGGCTACGTGCTGGCGGCAGAATTGCGCGCCTGCGGCGTGGATTTCAGTTTCACCCCGGTGCTGGATGTGGACTACGGACAAAGCAGCGTGATCGGCGACCGCGCGTTTCACGGCGACCCGCAAGCGATTGCCGAACTGGCGCACAGCTTATTGCTGGGATTGAAGCAGGGCGGGATGCACACGGTCGGCAAGCATTTCCCCGGACATGGTTACGTGCAGGCGGATTCGCACTTGGAAATTCCGGTGGACGAGCGCAGTTACACCGATATCGAATTGTGCGACCTGATCCCGTTCCGGCAGATGGTGAATTTCGGCCTGACCGCCGTGATGCCCGCCCATGTCATCTATCCAAAAGTGGATAGCCGTCCGGCGGGATTCTCTCCGGTCTGGTTGAAGAATATTCTACGCGGTCAACTGGGCTTTGAAGGCTGCATTTTCAGCGATGATCTGAGCATGGCAGGTGCGACCGTCGCAGGCAGTATCGTGCAGCGCGCGGAAGCGGCACTGAACGCCGGTTGCGACATGGCACTGGTGTGCAACAACCCGTCCGCCGCAGACGAGTTGTTGGCCGGTTTGGAATGGGACATGCCCGCAACCGGCAAGGCGCGTCTGGCACAGATGCGCGGTCGCCACCATGCCGAGTCGCTGGTGCAGCTGCATGAGCAGGCCGAGTTTGTTAAGGCAGTGCATGAGATCGCCGCTATAGGTTCGGGAACCGCGGCATTGCCGTTGACATAGCTGTTGCGGCATGTCCGCGAATGCACTCGAGCGAGAGATCACCGAGTCGGGACGGACGTTGAGGATACCTCCGGCGTGAGATAATCTGCTTCATCGATATATCGGTCGTATTCCTATGAGTGAATTGCAAATAGCGTTGTTGTCCATCGGCCTGATGGTGATTGTCGCGGTGTATGTGTTCGGCTGGTGGCAGCAAAGGCGGTATAGGCGCAAATTCGGCGCGGCATTCAAGGCGAGTCACGTGGATGCGCTGTATCACGACAGCGCGGCAAAGCCGGTGGAGCAGGGCTATCAACCGGCATTGGCGGAGATGGTCGAAGAAGCCGCTGTAGCGCCCGATGCGGAGTCGTTCGCTGTGCCGGACGAGGCGTGCGCGCTGCTGGATGCATCCACCGATTACATTGCGCTGATTTCTCCAAAAAGCCTGGCCGGTGCCGATGCGTTGGTGCGGTTATGGCAGCAGCGCTTTGATTTCGGCAAGAACATCCATGTATGCGGGCTGAGTGTTGCGGGTGGCACATGGGAAAAAGTGATTCCGGAAAGCCGCTTGCCCTACGCTGCATTCAAGCTGGCGTTGCAGTTGGTCAATCGCTCCGGTGCGGTGAGCGAGGCCAGGCTGGCCGATTTTCGGGATGTGGCGCGCACGATAGCGGCGCAATTGCAGGCCGATGTGGTATTGCCGGATGTCGCTGAGGCTGCTGCGCGCTCGCATGCGTTGGACAAATTCTGCGCCACAGTGGATCAGGTGATAGGCTTGAACATTTTTCCACGTGGCGAGCGGGTGCTGTCCGGTGATGAGGTCGCACGCTCGGCTGCGAAGCTCGATTTGAGCCTGCAGCCGGACGGTTACTTCCACATGCACGATACGCGCGGCCATACCCTGTTCAGTCTTGGTAGTTTTGACAACACGCCGTTTCAGCACCACACCCTGGGTCAGCAGCGGATAGACGGCCTGACCCTGCTGCTGGATGTGCCGAGGGTGGAGCAGCCCACGCTGCGCTTCGATCAGATGGCGGAGTTGGCGCGGCAACTGGCTGATGATCTGGGGGCAGAGGTGATGGATGATCGCCACGTAGCGTTAAGCGGGGCTGGCATCGCGCTGATCCGTGAGCAGATCGCCGCTACTGAGGGCAAGATGCTGGCCGGCAATATTGTTCCCGGCAGCGCGCAGGCGCGCAGGTTGTTCTCCTGATGGACAGGGCTTTGTTAATGTCAAACTTTATTGCCGCCCTTCCCTCTCTCCCAGAGGGAGAGAGGGGCAAGGAATCGCTACGCGATGACATCTGACGTAAAAACACGCATCGTGCAACTGCGCGCCGAGATTGAACGGCATAACCATGCCTACTATGTGCTGGATGCGTCAATCATTCCCGATGCTGAATATGACAAGTTGTTCCGCGAGCTGCAAACCCTCGAAGCGCAACATCCTGAACTATTGACCGCCGATTCGCCCACCCAGCGGGTGGGTGGCAAGCCGCTGGGTGGATTTCAACCGGTGCGCCATGCCGTACCCATGCTCTCGATCCGCACCGAGACCGACATCAGCGATCGGGGCGCAATGTCTTTTGATGCGCGGATGCGGCGCGAACTGGGATTGAATGAAACCGCTCCCCCGGTTGAGTATGCCTGCGAGCTGAAATTTGATGGCCTCGCCCTCAACCTGCGTTACGAGAACGGCGTGCTGGTGCAGGCTGCCACGCGCGGCGACGGTGAGACTGGCGAGGATGTGACGCAGAACGTGCGCACTATTCGCTCAATCCCGTTGCGGCTGAAAAGTTGCGATGCGCCCGTGCTGGAAGTGCGCGGCGAGGCTTATATGAGCCGCAAGGACTTCGAGCGCTACAACGAACGGCAGCGCGCACAGGGCTTGCCCACGCTGGTGAATCCGCGCAATGGCGCGGCGGGCACCATCCGTCAGCTTGATCCGGCTCTGGCCGCGCGGCGCCCGTTGTCGTTCTTCGCTTATGGGTTGGGAGATGTGCGGGGTTGGTCTGTGCCCGCGACGCATAGCGCCGTGCTGGATGCGCTGGCAGTGATGGGTGTGCCGGTGAGCGATAAGCGCGCGGTGGTGCAGGGCACGAAGGGTCTGGTGGAATTTCATCAGCATGTCGCCAAGGAGCGCGACAGCCTGCCGTTCGACATAGACGGCGTGGTGTACAAGGTCAACAGCCTTGCCTTGCAACTACAGCTTGGATTTGTGTCGCGCGAACCGCGCTGGGCGGTGGCACACAAATATCCCGCCCAAGAACAACTCACTGTCGTGAACAGTATCGACATACAAGTCGGTCGCACCGGTAAATTAACGCCCGTGGCGAAACTCGAGCCGGTGTTCGTCGGTGGCGTCACTGTGACCAACGCTACTTTGCACAATGAAGATGAAGTGCGCCGCAAAGATGTGCGCGTTGGCGATACCGTTATCGTGCGCCGTGCCGGTGATGTGATTCCTGAAGTCGTTGGTGTGGTATTGGATCAATGTCCCGCGCAGCGTGGTCCCGTTTTTGATCTCAAAGAATG
>VFLG01000071.1 GCA_009885195.1 Gallionellaceae bacterium | reverse complement strand
CATTCGGAGGTTTAACTCATCGAAATAACGCGCTTGAAACTGTGGTAGGTCGTGCCAGATTCGAACTGGCGACCAACGGATTAAAAGTCCGCTGCTCTACCGGCTGAGCTAACGACCCACATCCCTTAAGGAAGCGCGCATTATACGGATTTGACCCACACTGTCAACGCGACAAGACGCGCATTATGTGCTGCGATAGCGCGTCGGATCGGCTAATCCAGCCATTTCGAAGCCCGTTCTGCGCAGCCGACACGAGTCACATACACCACACGCACGACCGTCTGCATCTGCCTGATAGCAAGACACCGTCAGGCTGTAATCCACCCCTAATTGCGCACCCAGTTTGACGATGTCGGCCTTGGACAGGTGCAGCAAAGGTGCGTGCAAGGATAAATGCCTGCCCTCGACCGCCGCCTTGGTGGCGAGGTTGGCCATGCGCTCAAAAGATTCGATATATTCGGGACGGCAATCGGGATAACCGGAATAATCCACCGCGTTCACCCCGATGAAGATGTCCTGCGCCTGCAACACTTCTGCCCAGGCCAGGGCGAGCGACAGCATGATGGTATTGCGTGCCGGCACATAGGTCAGCGGAATGCCAGTAGCAGCTTGTACCGGCACGGCGATACGCGCATCGGTCAGGGCGGAGCCGCCAAATCCGGTCAGATCAACGCTGATGACACGCTGTTCGAGCGCACCCAGCGCCTGTGCCACACGCTGTGCCGCAGCCAGTTCGGCCTGATGGCGCTGGCCGTAATCCACGCTCAACGCATAGCAGGCATAGCCCTGCTGCCGCGCCAGGGCCAACACGGTGGCGGAATCCAGTCCGCCGGATAACAACACCACTGCGTTCTTCACGTGCCCCTTCATTTTCCTGGCTGATTGCCCCACAACAGTTTGTGCAACTGCACTTGCAGGCGCACCGGCAAGTTGTCGCGCAATATCCACTCGGCCAAAGTAGTGGGCGACAACTGGCCTTGCGCGGGCGAAAACAACACGCCGCATTTGCCCGCCAAATCACGCTCACGCAGCACTTGCTTGGCCCATAGGTAATCGGCTTCATCGCACAGCACGAACTTGATTTCATCCTGCTCATGCAGTGTAGCCAGATTGCTCCACAGGTTTTTTTCCACTTCGCCCGAGGCCGGGGTCTTGATGTCCAGCACCTTCATCACGCGCGCATCCACCCCGGACACATCCAGCGCCCCGCCGGTTTCCAGCGAGACCTCATATCCCTTGTCGCACAAGGCGCGCAGCAAGGGCAGGCAATCTTTCTGCGCCATCGGTTCGCCGCCGGTAACCGTGACATAGCGCGTCGGGTAGCGTGCCACTTCCGTGAGAATTTCCGTAAGCGTCATGTTGTGCCCGCCGCTGAAAGCATAGGCGGTGTCACAATAAGTGCAGCGCATCGGGCAGCCAGTCAGGCGCACGAATACCGTCGGCAGACCAACGCGGCTGGTTTCGCCTTGCAAGGAATAGAATATTTCGGTGATGCGCAGCTGTCCGCTGGCGGAATAAAAAGGCATGGCGCCCTTTACTTGATAGTCTTGAGACGTTTTTTGGCCTTGTCGGCCATTTCGCTGCCTGGATATTTGGTGATGATATGCGTGAGTGCTTTATTGGCCCCTGCCTTATTACCCAGCGCCTGCTGGCAATCGGCAATGCCAAATAGAGCATCCGGCACACTCGGACTGTATGAGTAGTTGCGTATCAATAGCTGATAACTGCCCAATGCACTCTTGTAATCCTTTAATGCAAAATAGGCGCTGCCCATCTGGTAATGAACATGGGGGATATGCACCGACTCTGGAAATTTTTTCAGGAATTCCTGAAAGGCGCTGATGGCTTGCTGGTGGCTGCCCGCCTTAGAAAGCCCATATGCCGCCTCATAAGCACGATTCTCAAGGGCGGGGCCATCCTCTGCGGGTGGCGTATCGGGCGCCTTGGCAGGCTGGGGTGCAACAGGTGCTGCGGGCGGGGTGGTCGCTGCTATCGTTTCAAAGTGACGCATGCGCGTATCCAGATCGACGTAGAAATCCTTCTGCCGCTTCCCCGCGTCCTGCAGGTTGTGAACCAGCTCTTCGTTTTGGCCGCGCAACTTGCGCAACTCGGTATTCTGGAGCTCGATCTGCGATTGCAGATCGAGCATGGCTTGAGTTTGTTGCTTGCTGGTTTCCTGCAATTTTTCTTCCAGCGTGGAAATGCGCGCCTCAAGTTGCTGAATCTTTATATGGGCCTCTTCATCGCTAAACAGGCCCGCTTGAGCCTGTCCGGCGATAACGCACAATCCGGCAAACAGTAAGGCGCGCAGCTTCAACTGACTTTACTTAATAGATCAAGTCTGCGCGGCGATTCTGTGACCAGGCGGCTTCGTCATGACCGCTCGCCCCGGGCTTCTCTTCACCATAGCTCGCTGTTTCGATCTGGCTGCTCTTGGCTCCGCCCAGAACCAACATGCTCTTCACCCCATCTGCGCGGCGCTGTCCCAGAGCCAGGTTGTATTCGTTGCTGCCGCGTTCATCCGCATGGCCCTCAACACGGATTTTGCGATCCGGGTGCTCCGCCAGATACTTGGCATGCGCCTGAACGGCAGGCTTATCGGCATCCTGTACCACGTACCCATCGAACGGATAATACATGCTGCGCTTGGCCAACAGGCTGTTCGGATCGTTCAAGGGGTCAACTGCCACAGGCGCTACCGGAGCCGCAGCAGCAGTTGAACCAGGAGCAGCCTTGGCTGCGGCAGCCGGGGCCGGCTTGGTCTCTTCAACTTGCTCCACAGGTTTTTTGCTGGCGCAAGCGGCCAACAGAGTTGCCGACAACACAGCAATCACTAAATTCTTCATATACATCTCCTCACAAAACTACGGTTTCAAAAAAGGTCCCCACACAGGCTCGCGTATATCCCCGTCTTGCGGGAACATCCTCTGCTTCACCCGACCATCGCTGGAAACGGTCGCTAATATACCACGACCCCGCGCCTCACTGGCAAACAAAACAAGCTTTCCGTTGGGGGAAAAACTGGGCTTTTTTTCCCATCCACCATCGGTCAGTAGCTGCATCTGCTTGCTCTGGAAGTCTTGCATAGCAATATAGAACTTGCCATTAATGAAGTGCGCGAACACGAAACTCTTGCCGTCCGGACTATAACGCGGCGAGAAATTGCTTCCCCCGTCGAAAGTCTGGCGCACGGCAGACCCGCCTTCCACCGGCATACGGTAAATCTGCGCGCTGCCGCCACGATTCGAGGTAAACAACAAATATTGGCCGTCAGGCGAAAAATTCGGCTCGGTATCAATCACACCGCTGAACGTGATGCGCCGCAAGTTGCTACCGTCCGGTCGCACCAGATATATCTGCGAACTGCCGTCGCGCGTCAGCACGATGGCAAGACTTTTCCCATCCGACGCCCACACTGGCGCGCTGTTGCTGCCGCTAAAATTGGCCAGCACCACGCGCTGTTTGGTCAGCAGTGACTGCGCATACACTACCGCGTGGCCCTGCTCAAAGGTGACATAAGCGAGATGGCTGCCGTCCGGCGACCACGCCGGCGACATGATAGGTTCGCTGATCGACAGCACGGACTGCTCGCCGTAACCGTCGCTATCCGCCACCACCAGACGGTTGCTCTTGCCCTGCCGGTTGACATAGGCGATGCGCGTGCTGAACACACCCGCATCGCCGGTCAGTTTTTCATAAATCAAGTCGGCGATACGGTGGGCGATGGCGCGCAGCTGGTCATTCTTGGCAGACACTGCCTGGCCAAATAATTCGGTCTGCTTGACCGCATCCAGCAAACGGATTTTGACCTCGACCCGGCCATTCGGCTGCACCTTCACGCTGCCGATAAGCAACGCATCCACACCCGCCCAGTCGGCATACACCACCTCGTTCGGCTCGTGCGGCCTCTTGCCCGCCGAACCAACCAGGCGGAACAACCCGCTGCGCGCCAGGTCTGCTGACACGATTTCGCTGATGCTCTGCGCGAGCTTGTCTTCTCCGGCAAGCGGCACGATAGCAATCGGAATCTGGTTCTCGCCCGCACCCATGATCTCGATGGTCAACACGGCGTGGGCGGGCAACGCGCCACACAAAAAGAGAATTAACCCGGCATACCGCAATATTTTCATACTCAATTACTCCTCACACTTTCCTTCCCCTTTGTCCGGGCAGAAGGGAAAATTAATCTCTCGAAATTTTTGAAACAGCGCCACATCTTCGGGAACAGGCAATGGCTGCGATTTTAATATAGCGCGTTCCACCGCACTATCATATGCCGCATTACCGCTAGGCCGGACCAGCCTCACATTCAGTACCGAACCGCCCGGCAATACCGTGATATTAAATTTTCCATGAATATTGGCCGGCAGATCCAGCGGTTCCACGATATTGCGTTTTATTTTGGCTCTGATTTTCCCGATATGCTCATTGACAATTTTACCTATCGCGGCAGCCTGCTCGGCACGCACGCGCCCCTGCTCTGCTTGTGCCTCCCGTGCTGCCTGTGCTTCCTGCTCTGCTTGTGCCTCCCGTTCTGCCTGCGCCTGGCGCTCTGCTCGTGCCTCCTGTTCGACCTGCGCCTTCAGTTCGGCTTTCACCTTCATCTCAGCCTGTTCATCTGCCTTTTTTTGTTTTTGCTTGTCGGCCAACTCAATGTCGGCTTTGGGTGGCGCCTTGGGCCGCGCTGGCTCAACCGGTTTGGGCGGCTCAACCACTTTAACCGGCATAACCGGTTTGGGAGGCTCGGGCTTCGCCGCTGGTGGAGATACATTCTGAACAGGAGCGCCCCCCACCTCGGGCAGGCTCTCCCAAATATCCACCACCATACCCTGCGGCGGTTGCGTCTGCCAACTCATGCCGAAATACAGCAACGCAAAT
>VFLG01000047.1 GCA_009885195.1 Gallionellaceae bacterium | reverse complement strand
GTTCATTGGGAATGATCAGCGGGTAGCGCCAAGGGTGGAGCGGTGCTGGCTGAAGGCTGTTGCTTGGTCTGGCTTGGCGGAGTTGACTGGCTTGGTTGAATTGCTTGGTCGGCCGATGAAAGCTGCGCCATCTCTTCCTCGATTTGATGCATTTGTTGATCCGCTGTCAGCGCCACGTCTTTTACCGATTGCTCCACTGCGCCGGCTTCTGCTTGAACTTTTTGCTGCAACTGGCGGAACTCTTCAACCGCCATGTCGCGCTCGATGTCGGCTTTTACGCCATTCACATAACGCTGCGCGCGCCCCCACAGATGACCCAGGGTGCGCGCTACTTTGGGCAGGCGTTCCGGCCCGATGACGATGAGTGCCACCACCATGATCACCATCAACTCCGCGATGCTGAAGTCAAACATTTTGGCCAGTCGGCATGAACAGGTTTAAGTGTTGGTCGTTTTTTTGTCTTTCACTTCGCCTTCGATGGTCTGGCCGCCTTCTTTAAGCTGCTTCGCGGCTTCATCTTCGCTCTTCATACCTTCCTTGAAGCCCTTTACCGCACCGCCCAAGTCGCCGCCCATGTTGCGCAATTTTTTTGTGCCAAAAATCAACACAACCACCAACAATACGATCAGCCAATGCCAAATACTTAATCCGCCCATCTCATTCTCCTTGAAATTAATCGCGCCGCACCATAGGCGGAATATGGCCGCCGCCGATAACATGCAGATGCAGGTGCAGCACTTCCTGTCCGCCACCCTTGCCGGTGTTGATGACCGTGCGGAAACCGTTGCCCAACCCATGCTCTTTGGCCAGTCTGGATGCCAACAATAGCATGTTACCGAGCAGCGCGGTGTGGCTGGCATCAACTTCCTGCAACGAGGCCAAATGCAACTTCGGTATCAGCATAAAATGCACTGGCGCAACCGGGTTGATGTCGTGGAAGGCGAAAAATTCGTCATCCTCATATACCTTGCGGCAGGGTATCTCGCCGCGCACGATCTTGCAGAAAATGCAGTCACTCATGTTCAACTCTTTTTCCGGTTGGCTTTCTCTGCAAGCCCAGATACGCCCTCGCGCCGCGCCAGCTCCTGCAGTACTTCATCTGCGCTCAAGCCGTGATGCGCCAGCAATATCATGCAATGAAACCACAGGTCGGCGGTTTCATAAACTAGTTGGGCACTATCGCCGCTCTTGGCCGCCAGCAGCACTTCGGTGGCTTCCTCGCCGATTTTTTTCAGGATGGCATCCTCGCCCTTGTCGAACAGTTTGGCGACATAGGAACTTTCGGACGCTGCACCTTGGCGCGCCGCTATCGTTGCCGTCAGTCGTTGCAGAATGTCGTTATTCATTTTTCTGGTATATCTCATCCGGGTTCTTGATGACCGGGTCAATTTCCAGCCACTGGCCGTTTTCCAGGCGATTAAAAAAACAACTGGCGCGCCCGGTGTGGCAGGCAATGCCGCCTTGCTGCTCCACCAGCAACAGCACCGCATCGCCGTCGCAATCAAGACAGATTTCCTTTACCCGCTGAAAGTGGCCGGACTCTTCGCCCTTGTGCCACAGCTTCTTGCGCGAACGCGACCAGTATACCGCCTCGCCGGTCTCGACAGTTAGCCTGAGTGCTTCGCGATCCATCCACGCCGCCATCAGCACCCGGCCCGTTGCGACATCCTGCGCGATAGCGGACACCAGGCCGTCTTTCGACCAGTTTACTTTATTCAGCCAGCTGTCATTCATAACCGCACCTCAATGCCTTGTTGCGCCATGAACTGCTTGGCTTGCTGCACCGTGTATTCGCCAAAGTGAAAAATACTGGCGGCCAGTACCGCGTCTGCGCCGCCCAGTTTCACGCCATCCACCAGATGTTGCAGATTGCCCACGCCGCCGCTGGCGATCAGCGGAATTTCCAGCTCATCGGTCACGGCGCGCGTCAGCGCCAGATCAAAACCATTTTTTTGTCCATCACGGTCCATGCTGGTGAGCAGGATTTCACCGGCGCCCAGATCCTGCATTTTTTTTGCCCATGCCACTGCGTCCAGGCCGGTAGCCTTGCGACCGCCGTGCGTGAACACCTGCCACTGACCAGGAGCTACCTGTTTGGCGTCGATCGCCACCACGATACATTGCGAGCCGTAGCGCGCTGCTGCATCCGCCACCAATTGCGGATTAACGACCGCCGAGGTGTTGATGCTGACCTTGTCGGCACCTGCATTGAGCAGGTTGCGCACATCCTCAACCCGACGCACGCCGCCGCCCACGGTAAGCGGAATAAATACCTGCTCGGCCACCTGCTCGATGATGCGAAACAGAATACCGCGGTCATCGGAACTGGCGGTAATGTCGAGAAATGTCAGCTCGTCCGCGCCCTGCTCATCGTAGCGGCGCGCGATTTCCACCGGATCACCGGCATCGCGCAATTCGACAAAACTGACGCCTTTGACCACACGGCCGGCAGTCACGTCGAGGCAGGGAATAATCCGTTTTGCCAACATATATGCAATCTCTCAGTAGAAGCTGGTAGCTTGTAGCTGGTAGCAAAGTCAAAATCAGCTTTGCGGCAGGTTTTCGCTACAAGCTACGGGCTACCAGTCAGTTCATCCGCCAATTTTTGCGCCTCCGCAAAATCCAGCGTGCCTTCGTAAATCGCACGCCCGGTTATCGCGCCAGTGATGCCTTCGGAGCGTGCCGCGCACAGCGCGCGCACGTCATCAAGGTTGGTGATGCCGCCGCTGGCAATGACCGGCACGGTAAGCGGTCTGGCCAACTCAACCGTGGCGGGAATATTCACGCCGGACAACATGCCATCACGCCCGATGTCGGTATAAATAATCGCTTCCACGCCATAGCCCTCGAAGCGTTTGGCCAGATCGAGTACATCATGCCCGGTCAGCTTGGACCAGCCGTCCACCGCCACTTTGCCGCCTTTGGCATCCAGCCCCACCATGATGTGGCCGGGAAATGCGTCGCACGCCTCGTGCAAGAAGCCCGGCACTTTGACCGCCGCCGTGCCGATGATGATGTAGGTCACGCCGATATCCAGGTAGCGTTCTATGGTTTCCAGATCACGGATACCGCCGCCCAGTTGCAGCGGCACATCCAGCCCGACCGCAGCTATGATGCTGCGCACCGCCGCCTCGTTTTTCGGCTTGCCAGCAAAAGCGCCGTTGAGGTCGACCAGATGCAGGCGGCGCGCTCCTTGTTCCAGCCATCGTCGCGCCATGGCAGCGGGGTCGTCGGAAAACACCGTAGCACCTTCCATCTCACCTTGACGCAAACGTACACAATGTCCATCTTTCAAATCAATCGCAGGAATAATCAACATGGCAATAATTTAAATAAACGAAAGTTAAACAGGATTCCAATTGACAAAATTTTTCAGCAGGGTCAGCCCGGCACTCTGACTTTTTTCCGGGTGGAACTGCACGGCAAATACATTATCACGCGCCACGGCACAAACAAAAGGTTGCGGGTAGCAAGTGGTGGCCTGCACCAGCGCAGCATCTTTCGGTTGCACATAAAAGCTATGCACGAAATAAAAGCGCGCGTCTTGATCTATGCCTTGCCACAGCGGGTGGGCAGCGACACTCCCCCTCCCCAACCCTCCCCCGCCAGCGGGAGAGGGGGCGACCGTCTCAGCCCCCCCCATTGGGGGCTGAGGATCAACCCCTTGATGCACCTGGTTCCAGCCCATGTGCGGCACTTTCAGCTTGTTGCCCTGATCATCCCGCAGGTCATGCGCGAAGCGCACCACCTCGCCCGGCAGGATGCCCAGCCCCGCCACATCGCCTTCCGCACTATGGTCGAACAGCATTTGCAGACCGATACAGATACCCAGAAACGGCTTGCTGCGCGCCGCTTGCAGCACTGCCACCCGCAGCCCGCGTGCATCCAGCTCGCGCATGCAGTCCGGCATCGCCCCCTGTCCGGGAAAAACCACGCGCGCTGCCATTGCAACTTCATGCGGGTCGTCCGTCACCACTATGCTGGCTTCCGGCGCAACCGTGCGCAATGCCTGTTGCACCGAGCGCAGGTTGCCCATGCCATAGTCTATTACCGCAATATCCGCCATATGGGCACCTCTAAAAATCCAGATTTCATCCCAACTGCTGCGTTGCGTAAAAAATTTCTTGCTTACATATCAATCATATGCGGCGCTGCGAAATTTTTTCCGCGCCTTGCATTTGGGCGAACTCTGAATTTTTAGAGGCGCCCATAGGGAATTACGAATCTATAGGCTGCCTTTGGTAGACGGCATGATGCCTGCCATGCGCGGATCAATCTCCAGCGCCATGCGCAGGGCGCGCCCGAACGCCTTGAACACGGTTTCCGCCTGGTGATGCGCATTGTCGCCCGCCAGATTGTCGATGTGCAAAGTGACCAGGGCATGATTGACGAAACCCTGAAAAAATTCATGCACCAGATCAATGTCGAATTCGCCCACGCTGGAGCGCACAAAGTCCACATTGAAAGTCAAACCGGGGCGTCCGGAAATATCCAGCACCACGCGCGACAGCGCTTCATCCAGCGGCACATAGGCATGGCCGTAGCGGCGCAGCCCTTTCTTGTCGCCCACCGCCTGATTGAATGCCTGGCCGAGCGTGATGCCTATATCCTCGACCGTGTGATGCGCATCAATGTGCAGATCACCCTTGGCCATGATGTCCAGATCGACCATGCCATGACGCGCCACCTGATCCAGCATGTGCTCGAGAAAAGGCAAGCCGGTGTCGAATTTGGCCTGACCGCTGCCATCCAGGTTCAAACTGACTTTGATCTTGGTTTCCAGAGTGTTACGGCTTATTTGCGCACTACGCATGATTTTTGTCCCAAACGGATTAGCTAAATAGTTTGATGAATACTTTCCCGCAATGCCACTACAAATCGCTCATTCTCTTGCGGCGTGCCTACTGTGACTCGCAGGCAGTCAGCCAGCAGCGGATGGCTGCCGCTTAAATTCTTGATCAACACGCCGCGATTTTTCAATCCTTCAAAAACTTTTGCAGCATGCATTACGCGGAACAGAATAAAATTGGCCTCGCTGGCATAAGGCCGCACGTCCGCCATTCCTGCCAGACGCTCATATAACCAGACGCGATCCAGTTTGATCTGCGCCGCCTGCTGCAACAACACCGCATGATGCTGCAACAATTTCTCCACCACCAACTGCGTCAATACCCCGACATTATACGGCAAGCGCAGCTTTTCCAAGTGCGCCAACCACGCCTGGCTGCCCGCCACAAAACCCAGACGCAATCCTGCCATACCCAGCTTGGAAAAAGTACGCATGACCAGCAGATTGGGATAACGCGCCAGCATCGGCATAAAGCTGGCGTCAGCAAAGGCATAATAAGCCTCGTCTACCACCACCAGACCGGGCGCAGCCGCGATGATTTGCGCAATGTCGTCCGCATCAAACAGGTTGCCGCTGGGGTTGTTGGGGTAGGCCAAGAACACCAGCGCGGGCTGATGGCGCTGTATCGCATTCAGCATGGCAGGCAAATCCAGGGCAAAATCTTCGGTCAGCGGCACACCGACATATTGCATGCCGGTAAAGGCCGCAATCATCCGGTACATCACGAACGATGGCTCTGCGCTCAACAGCGCGGCGCCCGGCTTGGCCACGGCCATGGCCAGCAACTGTATGATCTCGTCTGAACCATTGCCGAGCAAGATACCCATGCCCTGCGGCAAGCCTGTCACAGCACTGATTTGATCTTTCAGGGACTGCGCGCCGGCATCGGGATAGCGGTTGATGGCGGCATCCGCCACCAGACGCGCAATCTCATCGCGCAATTGCGGCGGAAGCGGATAAGGATTCTCCATTGCATCCAGCTTTACCATGCCGCCGCTGTCGGGCACCGGATAGGCGCGCAAGGCCAGCACCTCCTGGCGCAGCAGGCGATCTGGAGTAAGCACAGGAGTGACAGAAGGCATTTTATGGCGGACTCAAGTTCGAAGTGCAACAGCTAATGGCGGCTTGGGATAGCGCACCTCCACCCCAAATAATACCTCATGCGGGAATCTAAATCAGGACACTTTGCGTGGCCGCCGTAATGTGGCCGCTAACCCAGCCTACATGACTCTCCCGGTAACGCCCGTCAATTCCGTTGTAAAAATTGCACTTCAGAGTCGAGTCCATCCTACCCAATCCGCAGCTTTCACGTAAAATAGCGGTTGTTTCCATTTCCCGGATACATCACATGACATTAACCGCTCTCACCGCGCTGTCGCCCCTGGATGGCCGCTACCACGACAAGGTGGCTGCTTTGCGCCCCTATTTCAGCGAATTCGGCCTGATCCGTTACCGCGTCTTGATCGAAGTGGAATGGTTCAAGGCCTTGAGTGCCGAACCGGCCATCGCAGAAATCGCCCCGTTCTCCGCCGCCACGACCAAGCAGCTGAATGAGCTATGCGCCAACTTCGGCGAGGCCGATGCGGAGCAAATCAAGACTATCGAAAAGCGCACCAATCATGACGTCAAGGCGATTGAATACTGGTTGCGCGAAAAATTATCGGCTAATCCGGAAACCACAAAAGCGCTGGAGTTCATCCACTTTGCCTGCACCTCCGAGGACATCAACAACCTGAGCCACGCGCTGATGTTAACGGCTGGGCGCAACGAGTTGATGTTGCCCGCGCTGGATGTGCTTATCAATCGCCTGCGCAACCTTGCCCACCAGTTGGCCGATCTGCCGATGCTGTGCCGCACCCACGGCCAGACGGCCACGCCCAGCACATTGGGCAAGGAAATGGCGAATGTGGTTCATCGTTTGCAACGCGCGCGCGATCGCCTGGCAAAAGTTGAAATGCTGGGCAAGTTCAACGGCGCAGTGGGCAACTACAACGCTCATTTGGCGGCTTATCCGGGCATGGATTGGGAAGCCCTTGCGCAGCGTTTTGTCACGAACTTGGGCATTGTTTTCAATCCCTACACCGTGCAGATCGAACCGCACGATTACATGGCCGAACTGTTCGATGCTTATGCGCGTATCAACACCATTTTGATTGACCTTGATCGCGACATCTGGGGCTACATTTCGCTGGGCTACTTCAAGCAGAAAGTGGTGGCGGGTGAGGTGGGCTCCTCCACCATGCCGCACAAAGTCAATCCGATTGATTTTGAAAATTCGGAAGGCAATCTCGGTCTGGCCAATGCCTTGCTGCGCCATTTTTCCGAGAAGCTGCCGATCTCGCGCTGGCAGCGCGACCTGACCGACTCCACCGTGCTGCGCAACATGGGCGTGGCGCTGGGCTACACGCTACTGGCTTATGAATCGTGTCTAAAGGGATTGAACAAGCTAGAGGCTAATCCGCAGCGCCTGGCGGAAGACCTGGACAACAGTTGGGAAGTGCTGGCCGAACCCATCCAGACCGTGATGCGCCGCTACAACATTGAAAATGCCTATGACAAGCTCAAGGACCTGACGCGCGGCAAAGGCGGCATTAACCGCGATAGCCTACGCGAATTCATCCAGACCCTGAATATCCCGGCAGCGGAAAAAAAACGCCTGTCCGAACTGACTCCGGAAACTTATATTGGCAAGGCCAGTGAACTGGCGAAGCGCATTTAGCAGCATAGGACATCATCAATCGCCCGATGAATCGGGCTCCTACACGGAATTTAATGATGCTTCCACCAGTCTGCGATGATGCTCCCCACAGCGGGATTGACCAGATAGCCGTAGGAACGATGGCAATTAAGGCCTTCATCAGTGCTAAAGAAGTTGTATATCCCGTGGCAGTGATCCTCGATAGATTCGACCAAACCCAGCTCCAGCATGGGGTGGAAGCTCTCGTTTAAATTCCGGTTAAGCGCGGTGACATCGCCCTCCGCTGCCAAATTTATCCAGTGGCGGATGCGGTCGGGATAACTTTCTTTACCGCCACCATTCATACCCAGCAGGCGTCGTTTAACGTAATGCATACCCATGGGACTGCCGAGGGTCAAGAAGTCCACTTTGCCTGTCACCCCTTCCTGGCGCGACAATTCCCATAATGCGTCGTAGGCAATGACAGCGCCGAGACTATGCCCGATCAGCAGCACCGCATCTTGTCGCTCAAGCATGGGGCGCAGCCTCTGCTTTAATAACCCGCGAATTTTGCCGGCAACATTATCGGTGTTATTAAAATAGCGGCGTGTTCATTGGCGGTACTGCGCATCTCTTCGGGCAGCAATCGAATTAACCACGGAAGGTGATCCGCCAGCGTTAACAGAAATCGGCTCAGCCAACTATTCCAGGAATGAGCATCGCGAATGTCCTGCTCGGTGGGGCCATGTTTGTTGATAAGGGCATCTATCCACGGAATATCGCCGATGGCATCCTTGTGCTCGTGGTAATAAAGGTAGTTCCAGCCAACAAGATGGAATTGCGCGTAGTCGGCCTGCAGTGTATCGGCCACCGCGCTATCGGCGCGGCTCACCCCTTCAGCAAGGGTACGCCAGAGTAATGCTCTATGCAGTGCTGGCTCAGGCTTGGGGTTCTTTCCCGGCACGAAGATAATCTGTTTTGTGGTCATGCGTCAAAATTTATTGTGCGATAAGCAACTTCCACCACCACCAACTCTTCCACTCCGCCCGGGATACGCAACATCACCACATCATCTGCCCGCGCCTTTAGCAATGCTCTCGCCAGTGGCGATACCCAACTAATCAAACCGCGTCCGGCATCGGCCTCATCCACGCCGACTATGCTGTAGGTACACTCAGCACCATCCTGCCTGCTCACCGTTACCGTCGCACCGAAGAATATCTGGTCGCAATTTGTGCGTTGTGCCGGATTCACCACCACAGCGTTGTCCAAACGCCTGGAAAGAAAACGGATGCGCCGGTCAATCTCGCGCAGGCGCTTCTTGCCGTAAATGTAGTCACCATTTTCCGAACGGTCACCGTTGGAGGCAGCCCAGGTGATGGTTTGCACCAGCACCGGGCGCTCGACTTTCCATAGCTGATCTAGTTCGTCTTTCAGGCGCTGATAACCGGCTGGGGTAATGTAGTTCTTTAATCCCGGGGGGAGTGGCGGCGCAGACTGAAGCTCTTCCTCGTCGGTGCTTTCGTCCGTTTCTTTGGTAAAGGCTTTGCTCATGGAGAATTCTGGCGCGCGGCCGAAATCACGTTGAAGGACAAGGCAATGGGAAATGCGGGGCAGGTTAGACTGTCAAATCGTAGCCCGCCCCCAATGCTGTTCACTTAGAACCAAACCGTTCACCCTGAGGTATCGAAGGGCATGCATCAAGTGGTGCGATACCTAACCACGAACGGCTAAAGTGAACAGCATTGAGCCAGCCCCACATAACTGCCCGATACCCTAAAACGGAATATCGTCGTCGAAATTATCGAAGCTGCCCTTTGCTGCGGGTGCTGCCTTGGCAGGCGCGGTGCCGCCGGATGCAGCGGCAGCGGGTTTATTTGGCCGCGAGCCAGAAACTTCGCTGCGCTCATTTTCCACCACTTCAAAACTGCCGCCAGATGATTTCTTGTCCAGCATTTTCATTTCGTTGGCCACGATCTTGGTGGTGTAGCGATCCTTGCCTTCCTTGTCCTGCCACTTCTCGGTGGTAATTCTGCCCTCGACGTAAATCTGCGAGCCTTTCTTCAGATATTCCCCGGCGATCTCCGCAAGTCGCTTGAAGAACACGATGTTGTGCCACTCGGTTTTTTCTTGCTTCTCACCGCTCTTGTCTTTCCATGTTTCGGATGTCGCCAACGTCACATTAGCAACTGCCTCACCATTGGGCATATATCTCACCTCCGGGTCTTTACCGAGATGCCCTATCAGAATCGCTTTATTCACCGACATGTCATGCTCCCTATAAAGGTTTTACGTTTTTCACTATTGCCCCCTCTCCCTCTGGGGGAGGGTTGGGGTGGGGGCTTCTCACTAAATTTTCTACCGCTGCTTTATCAAATCCCTGCATGTCCACTTTGAGGCAGGCGATGTTCTCCGCCGCTATCACCATCACCTCGCGCACGCCTTGCACTTTCGCGAGTTTCTTTTGCAATTCTACCGCAGCCGCATCATTCATTTCAGACAAATGATACATCTTGGTACTCACCGCCGCCGGGGGATTCATCCCCGATGCGACCACCAGCCACAGCAGCAGCAGCACGATAGCAAGCACGAACACCGCATTGCCGCCGACATATTGCATCAACGCGCCGCCCGCCGCCGCACCGAAGAATGCACCGAGGAACTGCACGCTGCTATACACCCCCATCGCTGTACCCTTGGCGGCCAGCGGCGCGATCTTGCTGATCATCGAGGGCAGCGTGGCTTCCAGCACGTTGAACGCGGTGAAGAAAATCAGCAGCGCGGCGGCCACACCCCATAAACTGTTCTGCGCAAACATCAGCAGGGCTTGTGCGCTCATCGCCAGAAAGATCGCCAGCATGAATATCTGTTTCATTTTGGCCTTCTTTTCCGCGATGATGATGGGCGGCACCATAAGCGCGAATGCGATCAGCATCACCGGCAGATAAACATACCAATGCTGTGCCACTTCCAGCCCGTCGGCCTGCAAAATAAAAGGCACTTGCATGAACACCGACATCAGAATCGCGTGCAGCGAAAAGATGCCGAAGTCGAGACGCAATAATTCCCTGTTGCGCAGCACCTCAGCGAAATACCCCCAACTGGCTTCGGTGTCGCTGTGAAAGCGCGTGATCGCCGGATCGGGGATTACCCATTTCACCACCCCCATCGCCAACAGGGCAAGCACGCCGGTCATGGCAAAGATGCCGGGCACGCCGATCACGCTGTTGAGCAACGGCGACAGCACCATCGAAATCGAAAACGTGATGCCAATCGTGATGCCGATCATCGCCATCGCCTTGGTGCGCACTTCCTCGCGGGTCAGATCGGCAGTCAGCGCCATCACCGCCGCGTTCAGCGCGCCCGCGCCCTGTATCACGCGCCCGATGATGACCCAGTAAATGTTATCGGCAGAGGCGGCGATGAAGCTGCCCAGCGCGAACAAAATCAAACTAATGTAGATCACCGGCTTACGCCCGTAACGGTCGGAAAGCCAACCGGCGGGGATTTGCAAAATCGCCTGGGTCAATCCGTAAGCCCCCAGCGCGATGCCCATCAGCAGATGGCTCTCGCCGCCGGGCAGATGTTCCGCATACAGCGCGAAAACCGGCAGTATGATGAACAGCCCCAGCATGCGCAGCCCATAGATACTGGCCAAGCCGGTACTGGCGCGGCGTTCCGCCGGAGTCATGGATTCGGATATATGTTGCATGGATGTTTGTTTTGGAAAGCGTTTGGGAAAGCGTTAAGAAGTCGCGTATTTTAGCAGGTCGGCGCGCCTGCCGACAGGGTTATGCAATTGCTTTTTTTGCATTTGGGTTAAATTGCCTTCAACTCGAAACACACCGCACCCGCCTCATTCTTACTCAGCGCCAGCCTGTAACCGAGCTGCCCCGCCCAGCGCGCCGCCTGATACAAGCCCACGCCCAAGCCATCTTCAGACATCACTACAGTATGCAGCACCTGGCTCGCCAGATGCGCCGGAATAGCGTCGCCGCTGTCGCACACACTCAATGAAAATGGCTGCATACGCAGAATGACACGAATAGAAATGCCTGGCTGCCGTTGGTGTTTGCTGATGGCGTTGGCTATCAGGTTGTCGGTCACGAAATCGAACAATGCTGCGGGTACCAGCCCGCCTGTCGCGCCCTGCTCGCCCACCCATTCGATCACTTCGTCCTGATGGCGCTGGCGCAGGCTGTCCCACCACACCCCGAGCGGCTGCATGGAAGTTTCACTTTCCTGCTGCGGCGTCTTGAGTTTAGCCAAGGTCAGCTCGATGCGCTGTGCCAGCACCGGCAACTGGCGCCGCAATAGCGGAATAGATTCTTGCTCGCTGCGTTGCACAATGGCAGTTAGCGCAAACAACGATTGCAGCATGTTTTTTAAATCATGGGTCAAGCGCGCACCGGTTTCATGGATGGCTTGCAAGCGCGTCATCTCGCGCAGGCGCTGCTCGCGCCGCTTGGCTTGATAAAAATATCCGAGCAACTGGGTCAGCAGGTGGATATGCAGCAATACCGAGGGAGCGACGGCCTGCCTGCTGAATAGTGTCAAATGCAAATCCTGCTCCTCGACCTGGATGCGATGCGGGCTGGACGTGCCCAGCGTGCCATGCCCATCGTCCGACACCCAGTCCAGACCGGACAGCCACGGCAGCGCAGCAAGGTGGTCGGTGGCGCGCGCCAGAAAGACTGCCGGACTCGGCTCTTGTTGCGCGGTCTCGGCTAATTGCTTGAGCCACACTTCAAATGGCGTGCCAATATTCAACAAATATCGCGAGAACATAGGTTGCAGGCCGGAAAATCCCGATTTAAAACCTGAAAAAATCGGACGCGGATTCCATAACCAACTCAGCGCAAATAGCAATAGTGCCATGATGAACAGCGTACGCAGCAGTGCTTCCAGATAGTTCACGTGCTCCAGTGTCATGAAGGCCAAGCTGCCCAGTACCAGCAGCGTGAGCAACATAAACAGCAGCAAGCTGTAAATAAAATCTACGGTCTGCCTGCGCTCAGCCTGCCTGCGCTCAGCCGGCACCAGCGCCAAGCCCGCCAGCATTAGCGGCAAGGGCACGGCCATCAGGCTGCGCGTGGCGTCCACGATAGCCGGCAAAGCAAACAGTTGCGGGGTAATCCACAGCACCAGCACAGACAGCAGATAGGCCATCACCAGCAAATAACGCAGGCGTTGCCACTTGGTGCGGAAGGTGAACACCCTCCCCCCAATCAGCGCGAACAAGCCGCTTACCCAAAACGCGAGCACCCACCAGCTCAGCCACCATAGCGCCACCGCACTGGCGCACACGATAAATACCGCGTTGCCGGGGCGCAATTGCTGCTCGCCGCGCCACAGCGGTTGCCACAACAGGAACAGGCCGACATGGGCCAGCAAAAAAGGGCGTGCCCATATATTGTCCACCCCCAGCCACAGCGCAAAATGCAGCAATGCCAGCATAATCAGCGGTAGCCAGCGGCTGGATTCCAGCACTTTTTTAGGCAACCCTGTCGTCATACCGTCACTTTCTGTCAAAATTCCGTCATTCGACGGTCACATAAAAAGCACGCCAACTCCGAAAACCCTTTAGCGGCGCGGTGCTTGAGCCTATTCCAAGTTATGGCACGAGTATTGCTGGTAGATTTAGGCTGTAGTCCTTAATAAACCTTGTGGGAAACTCAAATGAAACGCAACCAATCCGGCTTTACTTTAATCGAAATTGCCATCGTGCTGGTAATTATCGGCTTGCTGCTCGGCGGCGTGCTGAAAGGGCAGGAACTGATTAACAGTGCCCGGGTCAAAAATCTCGCGGGTGATTTCAAAAACATTCCGATTTTCATCTACGGCTACCAGGACAAGTTCAAGGCGTTGCCGGGGGATGATGCCTTAGTGTCAACGCATGTAAGCGGGACAAGAGCTGCTAGTCCAGCCACGTGCAATAACGGTGCCGCCGCAGCGGCATCGCCTGTTTTTTGCACTGGCAATGGAACAATTGATGGCGTATGGAATTCTACAACGATTACCGATGAAACCCAGCTTTTTTGGCAGCATGCCCGTCTCGGCGGATTTGCAACAGGAGATACCACTGGCACGGATTATCGCCCGACCAATTCCCTAGGTGGCTTTATCGGCATCCAGAGCAATTCGGCTTTTACGACCATCACCGAAAAATCCGGGGGGGCTCCCGCCCTCATGAGCGGAAGCTACATCGTCTGTTCGACGGGCATTGATGGCAAATATGTCAAGCAACTCGACACCACTATGGACAACGGCGACACTGATACTGGCGCAATGCGCGCTGCCAACCCAACTACAGCAGGTGAATCAATGGCTACGACCGCTATTGCAGACGGAACCACTTACACCGTCTGCATGGGAATTTAACACGAATCACCCGGCGTGACCCAAAGCTCGCTTCGGCGGGCTTTTTATTGCCCCCATAATTTACTGTCCTTGGTGTAGCCTGACCTCCGCCTGCTGCAACGCATCCGGCAACCCAAACAGCACCAGCACGTCCCCGCTCTGCAACAGCATCTCTTCGCTCGGTTGCGCGCCGCGCACACCGCGGCGGCGCACCGCATTGACTTCGACGTGCAACGCATCCAAGCCAATCTCGCGCAATCTTTTGCCCACTGCGGCGGAATCTTCCTTGAGCAACACGCTGAGGAAGCGCGATTGCAGGCTTTCGCTGGTTTCGCCCTCAGTGTTTTGAGCGGTGCGGAAATATCCGCTGAATGCCGCATAACGCCGTGCGCGGCTTTCTTGAACGCGGCGAATCACGCGAGTGAGCGGCACGCCCGCCATCAGCAACGCTTGCGAAGCCAGCATCACACTACCTTCCAGCACTTCGGCGACCACTTCCGCCGCACCGGCTTCTTTTAACGCTTCCACATGAGTATCGTCATTGGTGCGCACCACCACCGGCAAGTCGGGGCGCAGTTCCTTGACGTGGCGCAGGATCGCCAGCGCGGAATGTTTATCCTTGTAAGTGACCACCAGTGCCTTGGCGCGCATCAGTCCGGCGGCCATCAGCACTTCGCGCTTGGCGGCATCGCCATACACCACGCTTTTCCTGGCTGCCAACGCTTCCCTGACACGGCGCGAATCGAGATCCAGCGCGATAAAACTCAGGTTTTCGTCTTCCAGAAAGCGCGCCAGCGTGCTGCCGCTGCGGCCATAGCCGCAAATAATCACATGCCCGGTGCTGCCCATGCTGTGGATGGCGATCTGATGCATCTGCATGGCGCGATTGGTCCACTCGGCGGCAGAAAAACGCCGCGCAATCACCTCGCCATATTGAATCAGGAACGGCGCGATCAGCATCGACAGCAGCATCGCCGCCAAGGTAATTTGCATGGTTGCGCTGTTGAGCAAATGCGCGCCGTCGGCCAGCGTCAGCAGCACGAAGCCAAATTCGCCGGCCTGCGCCAAGCCGATCGCGCTGCGCAACGCCACGCCCCAATCCCCTTCGAAGGCGCGCGCCAATATTGCCACGACCAGCGCCTTGAACAGGATCAGCGCCAGCAGCGCCAGCAATACCCAGCCGAAGTCTCCCGCCACGCCGCCCAGATCGAGCTTCATGCCGACCGTGACGAAGAACAGGCCGAGCAGCACATCGCGGAACGGCTTGATGTCTTCTTCCACCTGATAGCGGTATTCGGTTTCGGAAATCAACATGCCCGCGACGAACGCGCCCAGAGCCAGCGACAAGCCCGCCAGCTCGGTGAAATAAGCCAGTCCCAGCGTGATCAGCAGCACGTTGAGCATGAACAACTCGGAGGACTTCTGCCGCGCCACGACGTGAAACCAGGGGCGCATCACATGCTGCCCGAACACCAGCAACACCAGCAACACCACTGCCGCCTTGATCGTCGCAAAGGCCAGCGTGGCGGGCAGATATTCCGCGCTGGTCGCCAGCGCCGGAATGATGATCAGCAGCGGCACGACGGCTAGATCTTGGAACAGCAGCACGCCCATCATCTGTTGTCCGTAAGGCAGATTCAGCTCGGCGCGCTCGACCAGCATTTTGCTGACGATGGCGGTGGAGGACATCGCCAACACGCCGCCCAATGCCAGACCGGCGCGCCAATCCAGACCAAACAGCGCTGCGATCAGCATGACCAGCAGCAGGGTCGCGATCACTTGCGCGCCGCCCAGAACGAACACCGTGCGCTTCATCGCCATCAGCCGCGTCAGGCTGAACTCCAGACCGATGCTGAACATCAGGAACACCACGCCAAACTCGGCGAGGTGCTGCGTTCCCACGGTATCCGGTATCCACGCCAAGGCGTGCGGGCCGATCAAAATACCGACCGCGAGATAGCCCAGCATCGCCGGCAAATGCAGGATACGGCACAGCACCACCACCGCCACTGCGGTGGCGAGCAGAATAAGAACGAGCGAGAGCGAGTTTTCCATACCTTGATAATGCCGCACTCGGCCAGGCTTTGCAAAGTTTCCCGCTGGTAGGGGCGCGATTCATCGCGCCTTGAATCTATTAATCCTAGAAAAAGCAGTTAGCCACAGAGATCACAGAGGAAAAACAAACGATTGAGACACGACAACTATTCACCTTTGGGGTGTGCAAAAGAAAGGTGGGGGAAGCCAGTCTTTCTCTGTGTCCTCTGTGTTCTCTGTGGCTTGAACTACGGTTTTTAGGTTAATGATGTGCCAGAAGAAGGGCACGATAAATATCGCCTCTACAAGCTATAATGCGCCCCATGAACAAATCCCTTACCGCCACTCCGCGTGCGCTCGACCTGGCGCGCGAAGTGTTAAACATTGAAGCCGCCGCCATACTCGCGCTCACGCAACGCATTGATGAAACCTTCCTGCGCGCGCTCAATATCATCCTGTCCTGCGAAGGCCGTGTGATTGTAAGCGGCATGGGCAAATCCGGCCATATCGCGCGCAAGATCGCCGCCACGATGTCCAGCACCGGCACCCCGGCCTATTTTGTGCATCCGGCTGAAGCCAGCCACGGCGACCTTGGCATGATCACCGCCCATGATGTGTTCATCGCGCTGTCCTATTCCGGCGAAAGCCAGGAACTGCTCACGATAGTGCCTGTTATCAAACGCCAGGGCGCAAAACTGATCAGCCTGACCGGCAATCCGCAATCCAGTCTGGCGCTGGCTGCGGACGCACACCTCAACGGCGCGGTGGACAAAGAGGCCTGCCCGATGGGGCTGGCGCCGACCACCAGCACCACTGCTGCGCTGGCTTTGGGCGATGCGCTGGCCATGGCATTGCTGGACGCCAAAGGTTTTGGTGTGGAAGACTTTGCCCGTTCGCATCCCGGTGGTAGCCTGGGGCGCCGCCTGCTGACTCATGTGCGCGACATTATGCACAGCGGCAAGGGCATCCCGGCTGTAGGCCAACATGCCACACTGGCCGAAGCGGTGTTGGAGATTTCGCGCAAAGGGCTGGGCATGACCGCCATCGTGGATGATGCGCAGCAAGTGCTGGGCATCTACACCGATGGCGATTTGCGCCGCACGCTGGAAAAGCGGCTGGATTTTTCCACTACGCTGGTCAGCAGCGTGATGTCGCGCGCACCGCGCAGCATAATGCCAGATGCGCTGGCAGCCGAAGCGGTGCAATTGATGGAACAGCACAACATCAGCCAGATGCTGGTGGTGGACGACAGCAATATACTGGTCGGCGCGCTGAATATGCATGACTTGCTGCGCGCCAAGGTGATTTGATGCTGACAAGCCGCGCGAAATTGATACGCCTGATCGCCTTCGATGTGGACGGCATCATGACAGATGGCGGGTTGTATTATTCCGATTCCGGCGAAGAGTTCAAACGTTTCAATTCGCAGGATGGGCATGGCCTGAAGATGCTGCGCGCGAGCGGGGTGGAGATCGCCCTGATCACCGGGCGCACATCGCGCTGCGTCGCAGCCCGCGCGGAAAATCTGGGTATCGCGCATGTCTATCAAGGCGTGGAAAACAAACTTGAAGTGATGGTCGGCCTGCTCGATAAACTCAAACTGCCCCGTGATGCCGCCGCCTATATGGGCGACGATGTGGTGGATCTGCCGGCCATGCTGCGGGTCGGGCTGGCCATCAGCGTGCCGGATGCGCCGCAAGTGGTGCGCGACCGCGCCCATTATGTCACCCGGCGTGATGGCGGACAGGGCGCGGTGCGCGAAGCGTGCGAGCTGCTGATGTCGGCGCAAGGCACGCTGGATACGCAACTCGCGCCTTATCTGGCATGACCCATCTATCCATCCTCGACCGCCTGCGTGCCTGGTTTGCGCTGTTGCCGCTACTATTCCTGTTGGCGGCCGCCTATTGGCTGAACCAGCAAGTGCAGCCGCTGCCGCCCAAACCGGACAGCAGCAAGCGCCACGACCCGGATTTTATAGTCAACAATTTTTCAGCCGTCACCTTGAATGAGCAGGGCACGCCGCGTTTCATGATAGCCGCGCAAAAAATGCTGCATTACCCGGATGATGACAGCACCCATCTGGAAGCCCCTCAAATAACCAGCTTCTCCGCGGATCGCCCTGCCCTGTATGCTTCCGCCAGCAAAGGGACAATATCGGGCAAGGGGGATGAGGTATTCCTGCGCGATGACGTAAAACTCATACGGGCCGCGAGCGCCGGGCAAAGCGAGCTAGCGTTTACCACCAATTATCTGCGCGTCATTCCCGAGCGCGACCTGGCAGACACAGATCAACCCGTCATGATAACGGACGCACACCACCGGATCGACGCCATTGGCATGCAACTTGATAACAAGACGCGCACCATTAAACTGCTCGCGCAAGTCCGCAGCGAACATGATGTCGCAAAAAAATAAATGCACTGCCTTGCCCGGTCTGGCGCTCGCCTGGGCGCTGGCCTGCCATGTTCCAGCCAGCCACGCAGAACGTGCCGACCGCGACCAGCCGGTGCATCTGGAAGCCGCTCAGGTCAGCATCGACGATGCCAGCCAGATCAGCACCTTCACCGGCAACGTGCAGCTCATCCAAGGGACGATGACCATTCGTGGCGACAAGATTGTGGTGAGACAGGACAAGGATGGCTTGCGGCGCGGCACGGCAACCGGGCAGCCCGCCAGCTTCCGTCAAAAGCGCGAAGGGTTCGATGAATATATGGAGGGCTATGGTGAACGCATCGAATATGACAGCGTCAACGCGACCGTGAATTTGTTCGGCCAGGCACACATAAAACGGGGGCATGATGAAGTGCGCGGCGAGCACATCAGCTACAATTCCAGAACGGAAATCTTTCAGGCACAGGGTACGCCCGATCAGGGCAGAGGAAGCACTGGCAAGGGGCGGGTGCGTGCCATCATCCAGCCTAAAGGCGATCCTGTTCCAGCCACCCCGGTTGACAAAAATCCGCCCATCCAACCGGCAACCCCACCGACCCCACCGGAGAACGAGCCATGAGTGAACTGCGCGCTGTCTCCCTGAATAAACGCTACCGCTCGCGCACCGTAGTACACGATGTTTCCCTGTCGGTGCAAAGCGGCGAGGTGGTCGGATTGCTGGGTCCTAATGGCGCCGGCAAGACCACCTGCTTCTACATGATAGTCGGACTGGTGGCAGCGGACGGCGGCGATATTTTCATCGACCAGCAGAATATTACCCATCTGCCGATCCACCGCCGCGCGCGGCTGGGTCTGGGTTACCTGCCGCAGGAAGCATCTATCTTCCGTCGCCTGACCGTGGCGCAAAACATCCAGGCGGTACTGGAACTGCAAGACTACGCCGACGATAAAATCCAGACGCGGCTGGATGAATTGCTGGAAGACCTGCACATCACTCATATCCGCAACAATCCCGCCATCAGCCTGTCCGGCGGGGAGCGGCGGCGCGTCGAAATCGCGCGCGCGCTGGCCACCACACCGCGCTTTATCCTGCTGGACGAGCCCTTTGCCGGGGTAGACCCGATAGCCGTGCTGGACATCCAGAAAATAATCCGCTTTCTCAAGGAACGCGGCATCGGGGTGCTGATTACCGACCACAACGTGCGCGAAACCCTGGGCATTTGTGATCGCGCCTACATCATTAATGCCGGCTCGGTCATGGCGGAAGGCAAACCCGACGAAATCATTTATAATGAAGGCGTGAGAAAAGTATATCTCGGTGAGCACTTCAAACTATAAAGCCGCAAAGCCAGCAAGCCTACCATCGTGAAATGAAACCCTCCTTACATCTCAGGCAATCCCAGCATCTGGCGCTCACACCGCAGTTGCAGCAAGCCATACGCCTGTTACAACTGTCCACCCTGGAAATCAACCAGGAGGTGGCACGCCTGCTGGAAGAGAACCCCTTGCTTGAGCGCGAAGATGACGAGGGTGCGCAACCCTTTACTCATGGTGATTCAGCCTCCGCTTCCCCCAAGGATAATTCCACAGAAAGCGCTTCAGAAAACACCTCTGGCAGCGATGAAGCATCGCAACAAGCCGATGACGAATGGCAAAAGGAAGAGGAATGGAATGATTCTTCGCCCTCCGCCGCACGTGCGCCGGACGACGAGGAGGACACGCGCAGAGAAGTTGTGGCAGACAGGCCCAGCCTGCGCGCACACCTGATCTGGCAACTCAATATGAGCCAACTCGATATGCGCGATCGGGAAATCATCGGCCTGCTGATCGACTCATTGGATGTCAACGGTTATCTGGCGCAGCCACTGGAAGAAATCTTCGACATGCTGCCGCAAGAGCTTGGCATCACGCTGGACGATCTGGAAACCGCGCTGGTGCAGTTACAACACCTGGATTTGCCGGGCATAGGCGCGCGCACCTTGAGCGAATGCCTGTCCCTGCAACTGAAGGCGCTGCCGCAAGATACCCCGTGCCGCGAACTGGCCCTGCGCCTGGTGGCAGAGCACCTCAACCTGCTGGGGGCGCATGACTACGCTAAATTGAAAAAAGTTCTGAGCTGCAACGATGCCTCGCTGCGCACCGCGCAATCTCTCATCACGCATCTTCAACCCAGGCCGGGGGCGGAATTCGAACAGCGTGCCGCCGACTATGTGGTACCCGATGTGGTAGTGGATCGTTACAAGGGAAAATGGCGTGTGCGTCTAAACCAGGAAGCCATGCCGCGCCTGCGCGTCAACCAGATGTACGCCAATATTCTGCAACAGAGAGGCGACAAAAGCGAACAGCAACTGGCCGGCCAATTGCAGGAAGCGCGCTGGTTCATCAAGAACATTCAACAGCGCTTCGACACCATCTTGCGCGTGTCGCAGGCTATCGTCGAACGCCAGCGCCACTTCTTCGAGCACGGCGATATTGCCATGCGTCCGCTGGTGTTGCGCGAAATTGCGGATGAGCTTGAACTGCACGAATCAACGATCTCACGTGTCACCACACAGAAATTCATGCTGACGCCGCGCGGCATCTATGAACTCAAATATTTTTTTGGCAGCGGAGTCGCTACCGAAAACGGCGGAATATGTTCCTCCACGGCGATACGCGCACTGATCAAGCAGCTGGTCAGCCAGGAGGATGCCCACCATCCCCTGAGCGACAGCCGCTTGGCTGAAATTCTCGGGCAGCAGGGCATACAGGTTGCCCGGCGCACTGTGGCAAAATACCGGGATTTGCTGCATATCCTCCCGGTCAATCTTCGTAATTCACTCTAACCATAAGGAGCAAACCATGAATCTCAATCTCAGCGGACACCATCTGGAAATCACACCCGCCATCCGTGAGCACGTGCTCAGCAAACTCGACAAGATTAAACGCCACTTCGACAACGTGATTGACGTCAACGTCGTTCTTTCCGTGGATAAGCTGGTACAAAAGGCCGAGGCCAATGTTCACCTGAGCGGGAAAACGATTTTTGTGGAATGTGATGATGCCAACCTGTATGTCGCCATTGACACCTTGGCCGAAAAACTCGACCGGCAAATCCTCAAGCACAAAGAAAAGCACACCGCGCGCCGCCATGATGAGTCCGGCAAGTACCCGGCGGCAGAACAAGAATGATATCAAGGGAGTCGGCGACCGCCCTTACCTTTCCGAAACATGGTTGAAACTATGAACCTGATCAGCAAAGTCCTGCCCCCCGAGAACGTCATACTGGACACCGATTCCACCAGTAAAAAACGAATATTCGAACGGGTCGGAATATTATTTGAAAACACCCAGCACGTTGCCCGCAGCCAGGTATTCGATAGCCTGTTCGCGCGCGAGAAGCTCGGATCAACAGGTCTCGGACACGGCGTGGCCATCCCGCATGGCCGCATCAAGGGTCTGCGCGATGCCGTTGCCGCCTTCGCCAAGACCCAGACACCCATTCCTTTTGACGCGCCGGATGGGCAGCCAGTTAATCTTATTTTCGTCCTGCTGGTTCCGGAACGCGCCACTGATCTGCACCTGCAACTGCTCGGCGAACTGGCACAAATGTTCAGTGACAAAATCTTTCGCGAGCAATTGCAAAACAGCAACGACCCGGCGGCCATTCATCAGCTTTTTATCAGCTGGAAAGCATAACTAAAAATGGCACAGGTCAATATCCGGCAACTCTTCGACGACAAGCAGGAACGATTGACCTTGACTTGGGTCGCCGGCGCGGATGGTGCCGCCAAGATACTCGACAGCGAGCAGGTCGGCGCTTCCAATAAAGGGTTGATCGGCCACCTCAATCTGATCCACCCGAACTGGGTGCAGGTATTGAGCGGTACTGAACTCGAATACCTGCACGGCCTGTCACCCACTGCATTCGCGCAGGCGCTGGAGCAACTCGAACAGAGCGGCGTGCTGTGCCTGATCATTGCCGGCACGCAGCAGATCCCGCAGGAACTTGTGGATTTCGCCGATCGCACCCATACCCCGCTGTTCCGCTCGCCCCTGCCCAGCGTGCATCTGATGTGGCTGATGCGCCATTACATTGTCAAAGAACTGGCCGAATCGACCACGCGCCATGGCGTGTTTCTTGACGTGCTGGGGGTGGGAGTCATGATCACCGGTGACAGCGGCATCGGCAAGAGCGAGCTGGGACTGGAACTCATCACCCGTGGCAACGGCTTGGTGGCGGATGACGTCACCGAGCTGCACCGCGTCTCTCCGGAAACGCTGGAAGGCCGCTGCCCGGAAATATTGCGCGACTTTCTCGAAGTGCGCGGGCTGGGCATGCTTAATATCCGCACCATGTTCGGCGAGACTGCGGTACGGCGCAAGAAAGGCCTGAAGCTTATCGTACACCTGCACCGCCCGCCCGGCGGCGACCTATCGCAACTGGAACGCCTGCCGATACATGCCAGCCATCAGGAAATACTGGGCGTCAAAATCAACATGGTCAGCATCCCGGTGGTGGCCGGACGCAACCTGGCGGTGCTGGTGGAAGCTGCTGCGCGCAACTTTGTGCTGCAGCAACGCGGCATCGACTCCATGCAGGAATTCATCAGCCGCCACGAACAGCACATGCGGGAACAATAGATTGAGCTGGTAGCCAGTAGCTTGTAGCGGGTAGCAAAAACCGCGCGTAGCGCGACTTACCAGCCACAAGCTACTGGCTACCAGCTACAAGCTTAGAGAGGTTAAACATGCAGTTATTTTTAATCAGCGGCCTGTCCGGCTCCGGCAAGAGCGTGGCGCTCAAGGTGCTGGAAGACAGCGGCTACTACTGCGTCGACAACCTGCCCGCCGAACTGCTGCCGGCCCTGATGGACAGCCTGCGCCAAACGGGAAACACCCGCGTCGCGGTCAGCATAGACGTGCGCAGCGGCGGCAGCGTGCAGCAACTGCCGCAGCACATTGAAAATCTCAAAAAGCGCGGCATGGATGTGCATCTGCTGTTCCTCGACGCGCAGACCGATACGCTGGTAAAGCGTTTTTCCGAAACGCGCCGCCGCCACCCCTTGAGCGATGACAAATTGACGCTTCCCGAGTGTGTGCTGCGCGAACGCGAACTACTGACCGAGATCGGCAATATCGGCCACCACATTGATACCAGCGGGCTCGGCGCCAATGCCTTGCGTGACCGCGTCAAGGATTTCATGGGTGTTGACCAAGCGCGCATTACCCTGCTGTTCCAATCATTCGGCTTCAAGAGCGGCATCCCGCTCGATGCCGATTTTGTATTCGACGTGCGTTGCCTGCCCAACCCGCACTACGACCCCGTACTGCGCCCCCTCACCGGACGGGATGCGGCAGTGATCGAGTTTCTCGAACATATCCCCAGCGTGCAAAAAATGTGCGATGACATTCGTGTCTTCATCGAAAGCTGGCTGCCCGGCTTCATCGCCGACAACCGCAGTTATCTTACCGTTGCGCTCGGCTGCACCGGCGGCCAACATCGCTCGGTGTATCTGGTGGAAAAGTTGGCGCACCATTTCAAATCACAGCAACAAGTGCTGCTGCGCCACCGCGAACTCGGCAACAGCCATTAACGGTCATGACAAGCCGACTTGTCGGGCTGAAGCCCAACCTACAACACATAAAATCCGGCGACTGGACAGTCCTGCTGCTCGCTACGCTGTTCACCGTCTGGCTTGCTGCCACCGTGTGGCAAGGCGGCGCGGCGGACAAGGCCGTCATCCGCAGTGGCGGAAAAATTTTCAGCGTAGTGCCGCTGTCGCGCGACCAGATCATCGACGTGCCCGGCCCGCTCGGTATCAGCCGCATCGCCATACACAAGCTGCAAGCCCGCATCGCTGCCGACCCCAGCCCGCGCCAATACTGTGTGCGCCAGGGCTGGCTGAAACAAGCCGGTGAAATCGCGGTGTGCCTGCCTAATCAGGTCAGTGTTGAATTGAGTGGCGGCAGGAAACGCTATGACAGCCTCAACTATTAAATTAGAAACCACCGCAACAGACCACCACCTCGCGCGCATGGCTGCGCTGGCGCTCGGCCTGACGGTGCTGGAAGCCGCCATTCCTTCGCCCTTGCCGGGGGTCAAACCGGGGCTGGCCAACATCGTCACGCTGATCGTGCTGACGCGCTATGGCTGGCGCGCGGCGGCATGGGTATCGTTGCTGCGCGTGCTGGCCGGCGGCCTGCTGCTGGGCAGTTTTTTGACACCGGGATTTTTTCTGAGCCTGAGCGGTGCGTTGTGCAGCCTGGCCGTGCTGGCCGCGAGCCAGCACTTACCCCAGCGCTGGTTCGGCCCGGTCACGCACAGCATCTTCGGTGCCTTTGCGCACATCGCCGGGCAACTGCTGCTGGTGTATTTTTGGTTGATCCCACACGCCGGGCTGCTTTACCTTGTGCCTGTCTTCGCCGCTGCGGCGCTGTTGTTCGGCACGGTGAATGGATTGATTGCGGCGCATTTTATTGCTTCTAAAAAACTATTTATCCACGAAAATCACGAAAGACACGAAAAATTTCCAGCATGACATTTTCGTGCCTTTCGTGTTTTTCGTGGACAGGTGTTTTTCAGGGATAATCACACCCCATGACCCCAAATGATACGCGCATGAAAACCATCACCCTAGCCCTCACCGGCGCATCCGGCCTGCCCTACGCCATGCGCCTGCTCGAATGCCTGTTGCACAGCGGCCAGCGCGTGCATCTGGTGTATTCACAAGCGGCGCAGATCGTCGCCAAACAAGAGCTGGATTTCGTGCTGCCCAATCGCCCGCAGGATGCGGAAAAAATACTGGCGGAACGCCTCGGAAAATTCAGCGGAGAGTTAAAAGTGTTCGGGCGCGACGACTGGTACGCGCCGATGGCCTCCGGCTCCAACCCCGGTGATGCGATGGTGGTCTGCCCCTGCACCATGGGCACACTGGGCAAGATCGCCAGCGGCATCAGCGACGACCTCATCACCCGCGCCGCCGATGTCATGCTCAAGGAAAAACGCCCGCTGATTCTAGTGCCAAGAGAAACACCTTTCTCCGCCATTCATCTGGAGAACATGCTCAAGCTCAGCCATGCCGGAGCCGTCATCCTGCCGCCCAATCCTGGTTTCTATCATCACCCACAAAGCGTGCAGGATATTGTGGATTTTGTGGTGGCACGGATACTCGATCATCTGGGGGTAGCGCAGACGCTGATGAAGCCTTGGGGGGAATGAAAACTTATAGTAATTTGGACATAGGCTGCCGAGAAGCGCTAGAATTGATAAATGAAATTCGAATGGGATTCCGCAAAAGCGACCGCAAATCTGCAAAAGCACGGTGTCTCCTTTGAGGCGGCAGCGCAAGCATTCGAGGACGAGCTGTCAGCGACGTTTCCTGATCCCGATCACTCCCGAGGTGAAGTTCGGCTAATCACTTACGGACCGGGGATTGATGGAAAATTACTGGTGGTCTCGCATACCGAACGAGGCGGCACAATCCGAATTATCAGTGTCCGAGTAGCAACCAACACAGAGAGAAAACATTATGAAACCTAAAATACAAAATGAACCAAACGATGATTTGCGTCCTGAATACGATTTTGATTTTTCCAAGGCAGAGCGCGGGCGTTATGCGCATCGCTTGAAGGCTGAAGGCTCAAATCTGGTACTGGTTGAGCCTGACCTGGCCAAGTCTTTTCCTGACTCAGCATCAGTCAATGCCGCCTTACGTTCAGTAGTTGAGTTTGCTAAATTGTCAGCCGGTCTAACAAAGCGTTCGAGCGGTCATGTCGTAAAGCGGCGCGCCGTTTAATGCAGCGATATGTGGCGAGAACAGCTCGCTAAATCGATGCCTTGGGAGGGCAATCGTGTTCGACTTCGTTTCATCACGCCCAGCGATGCACAGCTGCATCTGAGGCTGAGTAACGAGGCCGACGTACGGCGATTCCTTGGCTTCCAGCCTGAATCTGGCTGAGGCGGAAGCCGCTGATGCTCTTAAACAGGTAAGTCCTGCCACAGACAGTTTGTATGTCATCGAATCAATTTCCGATGGCGTTTCACTTGGTTACTGTGGTTTCACGCCGAATCGATACATCCCAGAAACAGACATGCTCATTTCTCTTCTACCAGAGTACCAACACTGCGGCTACGGTGGCGAAGTCTTGAGCATACTGCAATCCGCTTGGCTAGATCGCCTTGGCAATGACGAATGCTTCGCCACTGTATGGCCCGAAAACACGAAAATGGTTGCTTTGTTGCAGCCCCATGGCTTTACGCGAGTGCGCGAATACGTTGATTTTTTCGATCAGGTTCATCATGTATACAAATCACCCCGTACATCCGTTGCTACATAATCGGCCTCTTTAAATTTATTTCCATGTCCATAGGGCCGTAGGGCGGAAAAGCGTAGCGCCTTCCGCCGGATGGCATCTTGAAAAAAGTGTAGGGGCTAAATTTCTGCAGCAGCAGGCCGCAAGGAAATATCTATTGACTGTAAGTGAGTGGCGTATCCACCATTCATTCGGCGGAAGGCGCTACGCTTTTCCGCCCTACCGAACTGATTAGCCGAGCAACGCAGGGAACCTCGAAGAGGTGGCGGATTGGGGACGACTTCTTTGGGTTACCTTTCCTGGCAAGACAAGAAAGGTAACCAGCTGCCGGGCTGCCCCCGGCGAAGTTGAAGTTGGTGTTAATTTGGAAAATTGGTATAGCCGAGTTTGCT
>VFLG01000055.1 GCA_009885195.1 Gallionellaceae bacterium | reverse complement strand
GACCAAGAAGACCACCAAGAGCAAGCGTCAGTTGCGTGGTACTACCGAAGTTCACGCAAGCAACACGGCGTCTATCCGCGCCATGATGCCCTACGCATAAGGAGTAAAAAATGCCAAGAGTTAAACGTGGTGTAACGGCGCGCGCGCGCCATAAAAAAGTTCTGGATCTGGCCAAGGGTTACCGCGGTCGCCGTAAAAACGTCTATCGTATCGCCAAAGAAGCGGTGATGAAGGCCGGGCAATATGCCTACCGTGACCGCCGTCAGCGTAAGCGCCAGTTCCGCACCCTGTGGATTGCGCGGATCAATGCGGCGGCACGCGAACAAGGCCTGAGCTATAGCGTGTTCATGAACGGCTTGAAGAAAGCCGCCATTAACATCGATCGCAAGGTGCTGGCGGACATTGCTGTGTTTGACAAGCCTGCCTTTGCGCAGATTGTCGGGCAGGCCAAAGCCAGCCTCGGTGTGTAGGCGTAAGTTGAACTGACCAAGGAGGCGTTTTCGCCTCCTTTTTCATTTGTGGACACCATCCATGCAAGAACTTGAACACATACTCGACGAAGCCCTGAAACAGTTCGCCGCAATCGAGCAAGCGGCAGAGCTGGAGCAGGTCAAGGCGCGCTATTTGGGCAAGGAAGGCCGCCTGTCCGAACTGCTGAAGGGGCTGGGCAAGCTGTCTGCGGCAGAGCGCCCGGCTGCTGGGGCGCGTGTCAATCAGGTCAAGCAGGCCATAGAGATCGCCTTGCAGCAACGGCGTGATGAACTGCAACAGCGCCAGTTGCAACTCAAGCTGGCGGCCGAGGCGCTGGACGTCACTTTGCCGGGCAGGGGGCAGGGCTGTGGCGGCTTACATCCGGTCACACGCACGTTGGAGCGCATCGAGAGTTTGTTTCATTCGCTCGGCTTTGCTGCCACAACGGGTCCGGAAATCGAAACCGATTTCTACAATTTTACTGCGCTCAATATTCCAGAAAATCATCCGGCCCGTGCCATGCACGATACTTTTTACATTGATCCGCAGCATGTGTTGCGCACGCACACCTCTCCCGTTCAGGTGCGCTATATGGAGACGCATCAACCGCCGCTGAAAATTATTTCGTCGGGGCGTGTTTATCGCGTTGATTCCGATGCCACTCATTCGCCGATGTTCCACCAGGTGGAAGGCTTGTGGGTCGATGAAAATATAAGTTTTGCCAATCTCAAAGGGGTAGTGCAGGATTTCTTGCAGCACTTTTTTGAGCGAGACGATTTGCGCGTGCGTTTCCGTCCTTCGTTCTTCCCTTTCACCGAGCCGTCAGCTGAAATGGATATGAGCTGGAACGGCGGCTGGCTGGAGATCGGTGGCTGCGGCATGGTGCATCCCAACGTGCTGAAACACGTCAACATCGACAGTGAGAAATATCTTGGATTCGCTTTTGGTTTGGGGGTCGAGCGTCTCGCGATGTTGCGCTATGGCGTGAACGATTTGCGTTTGTTTTATGAAAGCGACTTACGCTTCCTCAAACAATTCAACTGAAGATATAGCGATGAAATTTTCTGAAAATTGGCTAAGAACCTTGGTTGACACCAAGCTATCCAGCGAGGAGCTGGCGCACCTGTTGACCATGGCCGGACTGGAAGTCGAATCGTTGGAATCCGTCGCGCCCGCGTTCAACAACGTGGTGGTGGCCGAAGTGCTGGAAATCGTCAAGCACCCCAATGCAGACAAGCTGAATGTGTGCCAGGTGAATGTCGGAGAAGCCCAGCCGCTGACCATCGTGTGCGGGGCCGCGAATGTCGCTGTTGGCGTGAAAGTGCCGTGTGCGCGTATCGGCGCGGTGTTGCCGGGCGACTTGGTCATCAAGCAGGCCAAGGTGCGCGGCATCGAATCGTTTGGCATGTTGTGTTCGGATAAAGAACTGGGCTTGGCAGTCGAAAGTCAGGGGCTGTGGCTGTTGCCTGGCGATGCGCCGGTTGGGAAAGCGCTGCGCGAATATCTGGATCTGGATGACAATATATTCACCTTGAAACTCACGCCGAATCGCAGCGATTGCTCCGGCATGGTTGGCGTGGCGCGCGAAGTTGCGGCATTGACGGGTGGCGCGCTGAAGCAGTTGGACATACCCACCCAGCCGGTCGCCCTGTCCGAGCAGTTGCCGGTCAAGGTTGCAGATGCGGTGGCCTGTCCGTTGTATTGCGGGCGATTGGTGCGCAATGTCAATGCAGCTGCGCTTACCCCGGCCTGGATGCTGCGACGCTTGGAGCGCAGCGGACTGCGCGCTATCAACGCCGTGGTGGATATCACCAATTATGTCATGCTGGAAATGGGCCAGCCGATGCATGCCTTCGACGTGGCGAAACTGTCTGGCGGCATTGTTGTGCGCAAGGCGCTCAAAGGCGAATCCCTGACACTGCTTAACGACCAGACGGTGGCGCTTGATGAAGAAGTGCTGGTTATTGCCGACGAGAAGCGGACGCTGGCAATAGCGGGTGTCATGGGAGGACAGGGCAGTGGCGTGGGCACAGCCACGCAGCATGTGTTTCTGGAGAGCGCGTTCTTTGTTCCTGATTCGATCGCTGGCAAGGCACGCCGCTTTGGATTGGCTACCGATTCTTCATTCCGCTTCGAGCGCGGTGTAGATTTTTCTGCAACCCGGCAAGCTCTGGAACGTGCGACCCAATTATTGCTGGAAATATGCGGCGGCAGTGCTGGAGCAATCAGCGAAGTGCGCGGCCAGTTGCCGGCACGTCTGCCGATCAGGCTGCGCCGTGCGCGCGTGGCGCGCGTGCTGGGTATCCCGCTGGATGATATTCAAATCACAACTTTGCTCAGACGTCTGCAATTGGGCTGCGAGGCGAAGGGCGATTACTACCTCGTGACACCGCCGAGTTTTCGCTTTGATCTGTCTATCGAGGAGGACCTGATCGAAGAGCTGGCGCGTCTGTTCGGCTATGACAACATTCCTGCACAAGTTCCGCAAGCCGCGCTGATCATGTTGCCGAACAGCGAGTCACAACGTCCGTTGGCGCGCATCCGGCAAATGCTGGTAGCGCGTGATTATCAGGAGATTGTCAGTTACGCCTTTGTCGAGGAGCAGGTCGAGCGCGAATTGTGCGGCAATGACCAGCCGGTCGCGTTGCAAAATCCCATCGCCAGCAATCTGGCGGTGATGCGCAGCAGCCTGATCGGCGGCCTGGTGGGCGCACTGCGCTTCAACCTGAATCGCAAGCAAACGCGTGTGCGTCTGTTCGAAGCCGGTGCCTGTTTTGCCAAAGTGAATAACGAGTATGTGCAAAAACAACGGCTATCCGGTTTAGCCTACGGTGCGGCCCAACCAGAGCAATGGGGCGCAGCCGCCCAGCCAGTTGATTTCTATGACGTAAAAGCCGATGTCGAAGCTTTTTTTGCGCCACAAGTGTTACGTTTTGTTCCGGCAATCCATCCCGCATTGCATCCGGGGCGCTCGGCGCAAATCTATTGTGGCGAGCAAACGGTCGGCTGGATAGGCGAACTGCATCCGCATTGGCAGCAGCAATATGATCTGGTGCAGCCAGCAGTATGGTTCGAAATCGAGCTCGATGCGCTGACGCAAGCACACGTTCCGCGTATGAGCGAGATCAACAAATTTCTGCCTGCGCGCCGCGATCTGGCAGTGTTGGTGGACGAAGCCGTTGCCGTGCAGGCTTTGCTGGATGCCATGCGGCAGGTTTCGGATCACTATGTGGTAGAGGTTGCGCTGTTCGACCTGTATCGCGGCAAAGGGCTGGGGGAAGGTAAAAAAAGCCTTGCTTTCCGTGTGTTATTGCAAGATACTCAAAAAACATTAACCGATATTGAAATTGACCAGTGCATTGCACGCTTGGTCGCTGTTTTGCAGCAGCACGGCGCGCAATTACGTGTATAAGGGATGAATATGACATTGACTAAAGCAGAGCTCGCAGATTTGTTGTTTGAAAAAGTCGGCTTGAACAAACGTGAAGCCAAGGATATGGTGGAATCATATTTCGAGGAAATTCGCGCGCAGCTTGAAAGCGGCGAAAGCGTCAAGCTGTCCGGCTTCGGCAATTTCCAGCTGCGCGACAAACCGCAGCGCCCCGGTCGTAATCCCAAGACTGGCGAAGACATCCCCATCACGGCGCGCCGCGTAGTCACATTTCATCCCAGCCAGAAACTCAAGAGCATGGTAGAGAAGAGCTATCATGGAAAACCACACGCCTAATTCCGAACTGCCGCCTATCCCGGCCAAGCGTTACTTCACCATCGGTGAGGTGAGCGAGTTGTGCGGGGTCAAAGCGCACGTGCTGCGTTACTGGGAGCAGGAATTTACCCAGCTTAAACCGGTCAAGCGCGGCGGCAACCGGCGCTACTACCAGCACCATGAAGTGCTGCTTATCCGCCGCATCCGGCAATTACTGTATGCTGAAGGCTTTACCATCAGCGGCGCGCGTGGCCGCCTGGGGCAGCTTGCCGAGCAGCAGGATGACGCTGCGCCCCGGTTAAACTCATTGCCTGTCAATCCATCCGAACTGCGCCGCGAACTTCGCGAAATTCTCGTGCTGCTGCAAACCTGAGCGCAAGGCCGCCGGTAGTGCCGTGCCGCATGTGTCCCAATACGGATGATGCGGACAAGTTAAAATAGGGAACGGACAGTTGCCAGGCCACAACACAAACACGAACAGGTTCGAGGAACTTTAAGCATGGGCTCTGCCAAAAAAAAGAAACGCCTTGTAGTGGCCGCTGACAAGCCCACCCCTGATCATCAACATCAACCCGTTACATCCAGGATAAATTATTATCTGGCACTCCTGCTGATCCTCGCGACCGCCCTGCTGTATGGCCACTCGCTGTGGAACCCGCTGGTTTTTGATGACGCGGGAGCTTTTTTCGATGCCAACCTGGAGCGGCTGGGTTCCTCGTTGTTCCATCTGGACTTGAGATGGTTTCCCTACGCCACATTTGGCTGGACGTATAAGCTGTTCGGCCTGGACTGGTTCTGGTATCGCCTGGGTAATCTGGGTTTGCACGCGCTCACCACTGTTCTGTTGTTTGTGTTCTTTTCCCGCCTGCTGGACGCGACGGTACCGCCACAGGCGGGTGTCCCCCAGCCACGTTGGCCGGCTTTCTTTGCCGCGCTTGTTTTTGCGCTGCACCCCGCCGCTGTGTATGGCGTGGCCTATCTGGTGCAACGCAGTATCCTCATGGCCACCCTGTTCGGCATTGCGGCGCTCCTTTGTTACATGGAAGGGTTGACCCGGAACAAAGCCAGATGGTTTGTGCTGTCCGCGCTGTGCTATTTTCTGGCGGTGTTTTCCAAGGAACACAGCATCATGGTCCCGGGTGTGGCTGCTGCCCTGACCTTGCTGTTGCATAAACCGTCCTTTGCTCTGATAAGAAGAGTGTGGCTGCCCTTCGCTCTTTATCTCGTGATCGGCATGCTGATCATCCTGCGCACGAAGGGGTTGCTGGGTGCGGCCTATGAACCCTCCGCTGCAGCAATGTTTTCCCAATTAAATGACCGACAACAAGAAATAGATATTGAGCATGCTTACGGCTTAAGCGTGATCACCCAAGGATACCTGTTCTTCAAATACCTGCTGCTGTGGATCGTTCCCTATACCGGCTGGATGTCGGTTGATATACGCCAGCCATTCGCCACGCACTTTTTGTCCTGGCCGGAGTCGGCGGGCTTTATCCTGTTCATGGCTTATCCGGTGCTGGCCATCAAATTGCTGTTGAAGGGGGGGCGGCAAGGTCTGTTGGGGTTTGGCCTGCTGTTTCCGTGGATACTTTATCTGACCGAGCTATCCACGGTCAGGATTCAGGAACCTTTTGTGCTGTATCGCAGTTATCTGTGGATGAGCGGACTGCCTATCGTCTTGTTCGGTTTCATGGGCGCTGTTCCCAGGAAATTCGTCCCCGTTCTGCTGGCTGCATGCTGCCTGGTGCTTGCCGGTCTGGCATGGAACAGGCTGGATACGTTTTCCAGTGGCTTGAAGCTATGGTCTGACGCAATAGCAAAAAATAAAAATGAAAAATTGCTTGGCACGGAAAGGATTTATAACGGCCGTGGCAATGCCTATAAAGGCTTGGGCCGCATACCGGAAGCGCTGGCAGATTATGAAAAAGCGATAGCGCTCAATCCAGAATATCTTGAAGGCTACAACAACCGTGGTAATGCCTATGAAGCCTTGGGCCGCATACCGGAAGCGCTGGCAGATTATGAAAAAGTGATAGCGCTCAATCCAAAAGATCCTGAAGGCTACAAAAACAGTGGTTATATGTATTACTTACAAAATAATTATGAAGAAGCGTTACATAGGTACAATACTGCGATAGGGCTTGCCCCCGATTATGTCAATGCCTATACAAACCGTGGTGTCCTACTGCAGGTGATGGGCCGCCATGCCGAGGCGTTTAGCGATTATGACCGGACTGTTCAACTCGCTCCAAGGAATCCACTTTCTTACTCAAATCGCGCCAGCGCCAATTTTTTCCTAGACAAATTTCAGGAAGCCCTGGACGATTATGACAAAATACTCAGCTTGGATGCCAAAGACAACCAAGCACTGTTGAATCGTAGATTCGCTCTGAATATGCTGAACAGAAAAAACGAGGCGATGGAAAGCTTCAGGAAAAGCTGTAATGCCGGGAACACGGGAGCTTGCAAACAATTACATTAGGACTGGTTCTCAAAAAATAATCTCTCTGATCAAAGGCGGAAACAAACGAAATGGTGAATCCCCCTAAATTCAGGTCAATATTGCTTGACACAAACATAAACCTTGTGGCATAAGGGAAACAAAACCAATAATCAGGGAGAGTAGTATTATGTTGCCAAGCCAAGCCAAGCCAAGCCAAGCCATCTAGGCCATTTCTCGTCCGGGCGATGAAGCCCGTGGCGCGCGCATATCCTCCCGCAGCACCCCGTCCCACAGCTATGCAGGCGATGCCCGTCCGGGCAGGCCGCATCTTACCCATTTTTCTCGATTTACCTGCAAAATTTTAGCGTTCCTATCAACTGGTCATAACCGTGTGTTATTAAAAAATAACTTGGAAGGAGATTGCCATGCGTACATTCATCATCCGTTTATTCATCCTGTTGGGTTTGCTTTTCCCCGCACTTCCCGCGCTCGCTGCGGCGGCCACGCCGATGGTATCGGCGGGTCAGTATCACACCGTGGCGCTCAAAGCCGACGGCACGGTGGTGGCGTGGGGCAATAACGGCTACGGCCAACTGGGCGATGGCACCACGGCGAGTAGTTTAAGCCCGGTGGCCGTACCGGGACTGAGCGGGGTGGCGGCGGTGGCGGCGGGTGCTTATCACACCGTGGCGCTCAAAGCCGACGGCACGGTAGTGGCGTGGGGAAATAACTGGTACGGCGCACTGGGTGATGGCACCACGACGGATCGCTGGAGCCCGGTGGCGGTGCCGGGACTGACCGGGGTGGTGGCGGTGGCGGCGGGTGGGGCTTACACCGTGGCG
>VFLG01000019.1 GCA_009885195.1 Gallionellaceae bacterium | reverse complement strand
AGTCGGTTACTGATGAATACTTCTTCGCGGCAGGGGTGTCAGATGATACCAAAGCGGCCCTGGCGGATCGAATCTCATCAGCCAAGCAAAATGCCTTGAAAAATATCTCCGAGATGATCGAGGTTTCCGTCAAGAATTCTTTGATACTGGAACAATCCAGCCAGCAGAAATCCGGAAAAGTCATCACCGATTCGAACTTGCTTTCTATCACCAAAACGTCAACCAATGCCTCCCTGAAAAATGTCGAGGTCGTCGACACATGGGAAGACCCGAAGACCTGCGCCATCTGGCTGCGTGCAAAAATATCAAAGTGGCAAGTGGAGCAAGGTAAGCGAGAGGGTCTGGCAAAGACTTTATTCGGCGTTATGAATGACCAAATGGCTGTTGCGCAAAATGACGCCGCCAAACTGGACGCTCGATTATCCGCCGTGGATGCGGCTTTGGATGTGCTGCCGCGCATTGCGCTGGAATTCGTTCCCGAGGCCAGCTCTGCGGGTTATTACAAACAGCTTCTGGAGCGCATCCAGAAGAATTTAAGAATGGCGCGCAATGATCTTGATGAGGCGAAGAAGATATTGGGCGAGTCTGACTCGCTTATCAATGAAGCCGCTTCGCAGACCGATGAAAGCACCAAGTCAAAATTGCTGGCCTCTGCTGCAAGCAGTTACAGGGCTTTGCTGGCGAAGCATAACAGCGGCTTACCCCCGCTGTTTGGCCCGGGTGATATTTTGTTCAAATTGGGCGAGGTCGAGGAGACCAGAGGAAATTCCTGCGGTGCCAAGAACTATTATCAGCAGTCCGCAGATTCAAAGCAGCTCAATGACCGGCAAGCACTCGCCAGGAAACGGGGCGATGCCCTCGCTTGCTCAACGGAAGATATGGAAAGAACATTGTGGCGGCAATATTTTGAGGGGCGGCCCATTGTGATCCTGTGCTACTACCAATCTAATGTCGATCAAGGCGTTTGGCACAAAGCCTGTGATGGCATGAACAACATCCTTAAACCGCTGGGTGCCGATGCCACAGTCAGGGCACAAAATATTTCCGCTGAGCAGTTGCGCAAACTTCAGGGAGGAGACATCCCCGACAATCTGGCGGAAAAAGATAAGTTATTGTTGGGCATTTTCGCCTCTGGCAAAATAAACAGTCGTATCGATAAAGAATCACCGGGCAAAAATCGCGAGTACCAATTCGATGGCGGGATGGCCACCTTCCTGATTGAAGATGGCAAAACGACATTTTCGGATCGTTTCCAGGGCACGACAGGCTGGAATCCGGTTTCCTCGCGGATGGTGATGGACGTTCTGGCAATCAACGTGGTTAAACGCTGGCGGGAGAAATTCTCGAAGTTTCTCCGGCACGAGCTGGATCAATGAACGATCGGATTTGCATTCTGCAATTGGAGTACTCATGAAACGCATTCAGCGCGCATCCATACTTGTCTTGTTTTTGGTGTTTTCCAAAGACCTGATGGCAGAGCCAAAAAACGTGGCCGTGATCGTCTATCCGCAGTCCACTCTGGCCAAGCAGTATTCGCGCATCGCCCTTGCACGCATCGAGCAGGTTTTAACTGACAACGGTGTTACGGTGCTGGATCAGAAGAAGGCTGATGAACTGAAGAAGGGCTGGAAAAAACTGGAGGATCCCGGTGCATTGATCACGGCGGAAGAGTTCGTCAAGAGCGCCGGAAAATATGCGATCGACGGTGTTTATCGCGTCTACCTGGATACTGCGTTAACGCCTGGTTTAGCCGGGATTTTCACGGCAACTTCATTGGCCGATATCCGTTTTATCGGGGAAGACGCTCAGATACGCTCCTCTGCTTCCCCTGCGATGGGGGTAAAAGGAATGCCGCCTTCCGACGGGTTAACCGAAAGTTCGGCGATTAGCAACGCGATACAGCGCGCGGTTGATTCCACAGTCCAAGCTATGGGCATGAAAATCCTCGATTTTACGAATCCCCGTTTGTTCACCGTCAGGCTGGAGCCGATGCCAAGCACTGAAACCATGGTTCCTGAAAAGCGCCCGGCGGCGCTGTCCGACACCGATCCGATCATAGCGCTGGCCAATCTTAAGGACAGCTTTGCGTTAAGCGAAGAGGTTACCTGTATCAACGCATCGCCGGATGAAAAAATGGTTGTGGTCGGCGGCTATTTGCGCAAGACGCAGGGCGGGCGGCTATATGGTTCCCAGGTTCATGTTCTGGACAGGGTGGCCAACAAAGAGGTCATTACTTTCGAAACAGCGCCGGTTGCAACCAGAAAAGCGGAAGAAAAAGGCGGCTCTAAAATACTGGACTGCATGTTCATATCGAATTGGCGCTACTTGGCGGCGGTTACCAATAGCAAACTGTTTCTCTGGGACGTGGAACGCGGTGCTGTCATGAGCGCTTTGTTTTTTGACGCGGGGATCAACAAGGCGCAGCTTGAGTTTGGAAAATCCGGGGACAAGGATATGCTTGCGGTCGTCAGTGAAAACGGCAGGCAGGTTTTTCGGATTTCACGTGAATAGCCGATACCAAACGCTTGTGTGAGATAGAAGGTTACAGAAGATATAAGGGAGGTACAAAATGCATCACATTAACTTCAAACTGATCCAGATTTTCTGCTTTATCGGAATCTTCGCGTCCGGCAGCAGTTTTGCGGCCGAATCAATCGAAATAGTCAGGTCAAGCGGCAAAGTGGCAATCAAGCAAGATGACCAAAAGGAACGCACTGTGGGTTCCAAAAGCATTCTTCCAACGAGACACACGCTGGTCACGGGCCCTAATGGTCGTGCAGTGGTTCGAGTTGGTGAAGCCGGATATATCGTGGTAGAGAAAAACAGCACGATCGAAATAGATCGCGCAAAAGGCCATGTAAATTTCTTTCGTCAGGTCACCGGGATGATCTACTATGCGGTGAAAGCCATAAAGGGGGATCAGCGGAAGTTTGAAGTGAGAACATCAACCGCTACAATCGGTATTCGTGGCACACGCTTTCTGGTAGCGGACATGCCGGATCGCAATGAGATCGGCATGCGCAAGGGGTTGATCAGCGTCACCAACCCGGATAAAGACTTTGAAATACACAGAAAGGCCGAGCAGGACGAGTTCGAAGCCTTTAAACAAGAAGGCAAAGATGCGATAGCGGAAGAGAACCGTAATTTCGAGGAATACAAAGCCAAGTCTGAACGCGAATTCGTCGAGTACAAACGCGAATTCACCTTGGAAGCGAATCGCATGGTGAGCTTTGACGGCCAACGTGTTGATGATCGTCCGCTGAGCGGGGAGACCCAGAAAGATATGGAGACCCTGGAGGCTTATGGGAAAGAGTGGCTCGACAAAGTGAGTGACTAACTGATGTGCATTGGAACCGTTGGATGAATTGCCCTTATTATTTGCAGCGCCTGCAGGTTTTTTGTTCGAACTTTCCTTAGCTCCTTACTTGCTCTTCTGCTCATACACTCCATCCCAATCTGGACCAAGTTCCTGGCCACGCAATGCTTCTATGCGCTCCAGATAAATGGAGTAAATAAGCGTGGCCGAACTCTGTTGTTGCAGACGATTGAATATGGCCTTGGCACCCAGCCATTGGCGGGTGAAATACAGCCCCAGCGCTTCCTGATATTGTTCAACCTCGGCCAGCAGTTCCGCTGATGCCTGCTCTCGATAGCACACCGGCTCGAAAATATTAACGGCGTCCTTCTTGCCTTTCACTCTCACCAGATCCAAATGCCGGAACACGATGTGATCCTGTCCCTTGCGCGTGTTCTCGCCAACGATTAATTTTACGCCGTAGAACTTGGTCAGGCTTTCCAGACGCGAGGCGAGATTAACGGTGTCGCCGATCACGGTGTAGGCGCGACGGAACTCAGAGCCCATGTCGCCCACGTTCATCATTCCGGTATTAAGTCCGATACCGATATTCACTTCGGGCAAGCCATTAGCCTTGAATATCGGCTTCAGCTCTTCCACCTTGGACAGCATGTCGAACGCGGCATCCAGGGCATGACGCGCATGCTGCTCATCGCGCATGGGCGCACCCCAGAACGCCATGATCATGTCACCCACATATTTGTCTATGGTGCCACGCCGGTCGAAGATGACGCGCGTCATGGGGGTGAAAAATTCGTTGAGCAATTTTTTCAGCTCGTTGGCGCTGAGCGTCTCGGAAATGGTGGTAAAACCACGCACATCGGAAAACAGCACCGTCATTTCGCGGCTGTCGCCATCAAAGCCGAAATTCTCGTCCGTGTTGCGGCTCATTTCCTCGACCAGCGCCGGCGGCACATACTGACCGAATTTGCCTTTCAACAACATGCGCCCGCGCGACTCGCTCAGAAAACCATAGGCCATGTTAAGCAAGGTCAACATAAACAGCAGAATGATCGGCGTGACGATATTCATCACCAGCCCCTGTTCGCGCCATAACCACATATTCAGCATAATCAAAGCTACTCCCACGGCAACGCTCAACAGCAGCGCACGCAACGGACTCAGCCATGGAAGCAACAACGACAGGATGACACCCAGCACCAGCAAAACTAAAAAATCTGCTCCATCCACCCAGTCTGGATGAGAGGGGAAATTATGATCCAGAATACCGGCCACTATATTGGCGTGTACCTCCACCCCCGGGTACACCTCCTGCATGGGTGTGGAGCGCATATCCGACAGGCCCGGTGCAGTGGTGCCGACCAACACGATGGCACCTTCCAATGCCGACTTGGTCGCCACTCCATGCAGCACGTCGGTGGCCGAAAGGTAAGGAAAACTCGGATGACGACCTCGATAGGGGATAATGACGCGGCCTTCGGCGTCAGTCGGAATAGCATAACCACCCATACTCACCGATTCTACGGCCAGGCTATCGCCCAATGGCACAGTATGTATCTTGATTTCCGCGCCAGAAAAATTGGCACGCGCCACCTCCAGGCCAAGTGAGGCATAGAGCTTGTCGCCGTAACGCTTGAGCAATGGCGATCGACGCAAGATACCATCCCCATCCACAGCCGCGTTAATGAAACCACCAAATGCCGCTGCCTGTTGCAGGCGCGGCAAGTTGGCGCTATAGCTGGACATAAGCGGAATCAGGCTGCTCTGCGCCACGACACTATCAGCATCAGATAGGGGTCGCGGCAATTGCCCTACCGCCTCCTGCTTCTCGTCCTGAAAGATATATCCCAACACCACGTTGCGCCCCTTGAATTGAGCTGCCAATTTGGCATCAGCATCCAATTGAGCCATCACACCTTGCAAAGCGCCGCTCAGGTTTTGTTTGTCCGGCCCGGATAACTTTTCCAACACACGCTGCGCCGGGTTAGCTTCCGGCTCGGCGAACAGCACGTCGAAAGCCACTACCGATACTTTGCTCTCAAATAATTTATCTACCAGCTTGGCAATTTTCTCGCGTGACCACGGCCAACGTCCTTCTGCCTTAAGACTCTTTTCGTCTATGTCCACAATAACGATACGTGGATCAAGAACACTCGTCTCTGGAAGACTGGCCTTGAGACGCACGTCGTAGGCCAGCCATTCCATGCGTTGCTGCAGGGATTTGAGCACACCACTTTGTGATAATTGCACCACGACAGTGCCGAACATCAACACCAAGCCGGCTACTACAGGATAAAAATGACGTTTGTTAAATTGAATTTTCATGTTCAACATCCCTCTTTGGGAGCGATGCAACAAAGTTTGACAATCCACTATACAACAAACTGTGTGTGGGATTAGGCTTTAAGCAAATCTCTTAACTCGCCGCTCTGATACATCTCGCTCACAATGTCAGAGCCACCGACGAACTCGCCGTTGATGTAGAGCTGGGGAATAGTAGGCCAGTTGGCGTAATCCTTTATGCCCTGACGAATTTCCGGGTTGGCCAACACGTCAACCGTAAATATATTCTCCACGCCGCACGCCTTCAGGGTCTTAACCACATTGGCAGAAAATCCGCACTGCGGAAATTGCGGTGTGCCTTTCATGTACAGCACTACAGGGTGGCTGGTAACTTGCTGTTTGATGAGTTCTTGAGTGTCCATGTTGTTGCCTCTTAGTTTGTTGAGTAAATAAGTCGGGTATTCTAAAGTGCACAGTCTGCCGGGTCAAGCGCATCCGCCGCTCACCCGCTCTATTCCCGCCAGATCACGCGCCGAAAATACTTCGCCGAATCCAGCCTGTTGCAGCAATTCACGCACCGCTGCGGCTTGGTCGTAGCCGTGTTCCAGCAGCAACCAGCCGCCTGGTTGGAGATGGTTGTCAGCCTGGCTGATGATGTGGCGGATGTCATGCAGGCCGTTACTGCCGGAGACCAACGCGGATGCAGGCTCAAAGCGCACATCGCCCTGCGCCAGATGCGGGTCACCTGCGGCAATGTAAGGCGGGTTGGCTACAATAATATCGAAGCGCTTTCCGGTGAGTGCCTGAAACCAGTCGCTGTGCACAAAAGATGTATTGGCGATGCCCAGCCGTTGCGCATTTTCTCGCGCGATTTCGAGTGCCGCAGCGGAAGCGTCGCAGGCCAGAACCTCGACATTCGGGCGCTCATAAGCAATAGCCAGGGCGATCGCGCCGCTGCCTGTGCCCAGGTCCAGCACGAAAAATTCATGCCCTCTCCCCCAGCCCCTCTCCCCCAGGGAGAGGGTGGCCGT
>VFLG01000008.1 GCA_009885195.1 Gallionellaceae bacterium | reverse complement strand
CTGCTGCAGCCTATCCATGAGAAGCCGCCTATTGGGCAGGCGCGTGAGCGGGTCGTAGAACGCCAGGTGCTGAATCTCTTCTTCTGCTGCCTTGCGTTCGGTAATGTCGGTGTGTACCCCGACATAATGGGTGACGGCATCGTCGACTCCTTTGACGGCGGTGATGGTGAGCCATTTGGGATATATCTCACCATTTTTACGTCGATCCCAGATTTCTCCCTGCCATGTTCCGGTGTGATGGAGGGTCTCCCACATCGCGCGGTAGAAGTCCGCATTGTGGCGGTCAGATTTGAGCAGGCGCGGCGTCTGACCCACGGCTTCCTCGGCCGTATAGCCGGTGGTCTCGGTAAAAACCTGGTTGACTCGCAGGATCACACCGTTGGTATCGGTAATAATTATGCCCTCTTGAGTCTCGAAGGCGGCAGCGGCGAGGCGAAGTTCCTGCGCCAGATTGAGCGCGCGCGTCCGTCCGCTGGCCAGTTGCCAAACCAGCAGTGACAGCAGCAGACTCATCAGGACGTCGGTCAGCCGTATCACCGTGACTTGTCCGGTGTCGAGATTCGCCTCAAAGTTGGGCAGGGAGCGCAACTTGACGCTCCAGGTATGTCCAACGACTGCTATGCGCTGGATGGAGTTGTATAACGACGGCTTGGTCAGGCTCGGGGAAAAAATGCCATCGTTGTCGTACATCAGCGTTTCCAGCGTTGCGTTTTCTCCATCCCAAATCTCGAGGTCAATACTGTTGATTTGTTCGCCGAGTATGCCGTGCATCAGGTCATTCATGCGAAACGCGGCATAGACCCAGCCAACAATGTTGGCGCGGCGTTCGGCCAGGGTTTCATGAGGGCTGCCATTGCGGTATACCGGCAAATAAATGAGAAAGCCTGCCTGCGCGTTCTGTGCGTTTTCCTGAACCAGTGTGACCTTGCCAGACATCGCCGGGCTATCCAGATCGCGCGCCTGCTCCATGGCCGCACGTCGCACCACCTCTGAATATACGTCATAGCCAAAAGCGCGCAGGTTGTGCCCGGCGAACGGCTCAATATAGATAACAGGAGTATAGAGGTCGCGTTCACCTTCTGGATAAAGCCTGTAAATGGGAAAGCCTTCCTTGCGGATGGCTTGAATATGTCTGGCCTTTTCCTGAGGCGAAATAATCAGCGAATAACCAACACCCTGAATACCGGGATATAGATTTTCCAGGCGCAGGTCGGCCACATAATTATGGAACTCGTCTCGATCGACCTTCACTGAAGAGCTATACAAACCTCTGACACCGCGCAGAACTTGCTCATAGGCACCCAGCCGCTGCTCGAGGCTCCGCGTGATTTCGCGTGCCCGGTAAGTAAAGTCGTCCTGCTGGATCTGGCGTACAGCATTAAAGGCTGCATGCTGCAAATAGTAGGTTGCGGCGAGTCCAATCGCCAGCACCAACCACGGCAGCAGCTTACTGAAGCGCGGCCACATCATGGCCGCAGGAAATCAAGAGAGATGGCTGCTTTGCGCATAGGGAATTATCGTTTGGGATGTAACCACAAAAATTCATCTTTTTCGGGTGAGAATAGTTTTATGTGATATTTTTTGTACATCCTATCTGAAATTAGGTCTCCATGCTAACCACAAGGATAAAACTGTCATGCGCCTTTTGTAGCGTCCGATTACATCAAGTATTGAGGTTTAATCGTCGTTTTCAAGACAGTGTCGTCATCCCGTTTTGATTTTGTTCAGCGACCGGTGGCCAGCAGCAATCTGATGTCCTGTGCCAATTGTTCGGTGCGCTGCCGGTGAGGTGCGAGCAGCAATGGCTTACCTCTTGGGCCAAGCAAATACATGCCATCGGCATGATCCAGCGTATAGCCGCCGCGCTTGTCGTATTGCTTCACATAGTTCACGCCAAATGCCTTGGCCGCTTGGGCGGTGGCCTGCGCATCACCGTACAAACCCAGGAAAGAAGGGTCAAAGGACGGCACAAATTTCGCGAGCAACTCGGGGCTGTCTCGTTCCGGATCTAGTGTGACGAACAAGACCTGTACCCGACCCGCATCCTGGCCAAGCAGGCGCATAACCTGCGCCAAGTCGGCCAGCGTGGTGGGGCATACCTCGGGGCAGTGAGTAAAACCGAAGAACAGCACGACCACTTTCCCCCTGAAATCCGATAGCTTGCGCGGCTTGCCATTAAAATCGGTAAGCTGAAAATCGGCCTGCGTATGCTGCCAGGAGACGTCTGCGGCATGGTAGGGCGACGGCATCTTCGGCTCCCCGCATGCGCCGAGCAATAAGATCAATGATATTAAAACGAAGCTACGCATCTTGAGCCACCTTGAAAATTAATATTTATGATGAAGCCATCAGCGGATGGCGGATTCAGGTTCTAAGTGCGACCCGCCACCGCACGCAGATTATGATGTCACGCCCACATCAGCGCAACCGGACTACCCGGCATGACGTGTTTTTTGCTAATGAATTATCTGTGGTTAACACAACTTTTTCAGCGCGCGTGCTTTGCCGCGCTGTCCGTGCCCACATGCTCGTCCAGAAATTCGCCCAGCGCCCGCACCCAGGAATCGCGCACGAAAATAAACCCCTCATTATGGCCGTCGCTGAGTTCAAGGAACTGTTTGGGCGGTTTCGCCGCATCGTAAAGCGCACGCCCGTGCTGGTAGGGGATGATTTCGTCCTCAGGGCTGTGGGCGATGAACACCGGCGCATCGACCGCGCGCAAATATGTGCGCGTGTCGTAATCGAAGCGGGACAACCACCTGACCGGAAGATAGGGGTAGAACTTCGCCGCAAGATCGGGCACCGAAGTGAAGCCCGATGAGATCACCAGCGCGCCCGGACGGTGGCGGGCAGCCAGCCAGGCGGCGATGGCGCCGCCCAGCGATTCGCCGAACAGCGCGATGGTATCCGAAGGAATTTTCCGGGTTTCGGTCAAATGGCGCCAGGCCGCCTCGGCATCCTGATAGGTGCCCTGTTCCGAAGGCTTGCCGCCGCTGTTGCCGTAACCGCGATAATCGATGATCAGGGTGCTGTAGCCGAGGCGGTGGAACATCAGCAGCGAATCGAGGCGGTGGGAAATGTTGCCGGCGTTGCCATGCAGAAACAGCACCGTGCCGAGGGATTGAGCGCTGGGGACGAACCAGCCATGCAGGGCGACACCATCCGCCGTCACCAGTTTCACGTCTTCGTAATCGAGCCCGGACTGGCGCGGCGTGGCAATCATTTCGCGCCCGGTCTCGGGGTAATAAACCATGCCCGACTGCAGCACAAACAGCGTCAGGCAAAGACCGGCGTAGGCCGCAGCCAGGATACCCAGAACATGCCAAATCATGCGCACCCCGCCCCCCCGTTCATCCGCCCAGCCGGATCCTGGCGGAAAAAAGCGGCCATCTGCCGATACACCTCGGGATATTCCCGCCGCAGGGTGTGCGGAACTTCAAAAAAAACCTCGCTCATCACGGCAAAGAATTCTGCCGGACTCTCCGCCGCGTAAGGATCGATCACCGTTTCTTCGCCGGATTTGACTTTGGCGCTAAAGTCGTCAAATGCCCCGGAAAAAGCCCGACTCCAGGCTGCGCTATCCATCCCGCGATGCAGCGGCGGGAAGCCGTCCGGCGCGCCGTTCAGCATGTCCAGCTTGTGAACGAATTCATGGATCACCACGTTGACACCGTCGTGCTCGCCGGAGCGCTCCACATCGGCGCCGGACAGAACGACCGGGCCGCGCTCCCAGGACTCACCGATCATCGGGTCGCGCACGAGATGCACCACGCCGGCCTCGTCGGTGTACTCGTGTTCCGGCACGAATGCATCGGGATAGACGATCACCGAGACCCAGCCCGCGTAATAATCCAGGCCGAGATTGAGTATCGGCAGGCAAGCCTGGGCGGCGATTTTCAGGCGCACCGCTTCGCCCATCGCATAGCCGCCAGCCGCGACCACCTCCTTTTCGTGCAGAAACAGAACCACCAATTCACGCAAGCGCGCCAGTTCCTCATCCGCCAGCCCCCGCAGCAAGGGCAAAGCTGAAACCACCGTGCGCCACGCCGCTTCCGGCAAAGCATTGCGCCGCAAGATGCGATTTCTGTTCCAAGATTTAAGCGTCTCCAACACCCCAAAAAACCCCCTTGAATTCGCCCTTGCCGCCCCGCTAATTGCGTTTTTCAGGATAATTTCAGCTATTGCCGGGATTGCCAGTGGCCTGAGCGCCCGCCCTGTTTTTCCAGCAGGCGAATATCGGTGAGCGTCATGCCGCGATCAACCGCTTTGCACATGTCATAGATGGTGAGCAGGGCAACGCTGACCGCGGTCAGGGCTTCCATTTCTACGCCGGTGCGCCCGAAGGTTTCTGCCGTGACCACGCATTCCACCGCGGAGTTGTTCTGGTCAAGATTGAATTCCACCGCGATATGGGTCAGGTAGAGCAGGTGACACAAGGGGATCAATTCGGCGGTGCGCTTGCTGGCCTGTATCGCGGCAATGCGCGCCACGCCCAGTACATCGCCCTTGTTGGCGGTGCCGGAGGAAATAATCTGCAGCGTGGCTGCCTGCATCCGGATGCGGCCCGAGGCGCGCGCGATGCGTTTGGTTTCGCTCTTTTCGGCGATATCCACCATGTGCGCCCGACCATCCTGGTCGAAGTGGGTTAGCGAATTTGACATGTTCTTTCCCTTATTTCTGATTGCGCCAGTGCTGCGCGCGCCGGGTATCCGAGTCGCGCGTTCCCAGCCAGTGCGCGTCATCGCGGGTCTGTTCCCGTTTCCAGAACGGGGCATCTGTTTTGAGGTAGTCGATGATAAATTCGCAGGCCGCGAATGCTTCGCCGCGATGCGCGGCAGCAGTTGCCACCAGCACGATCTGGTCGCCGGGCAGCAGCTTGCCGACGCGGTGAATGACCCGCGCCCCGAGCAGATGCCAGCGCGCGCTTGCCTCGCCGATGATGTTATCCAGCGCCTTTTCGCTCATGCCGGGGTAGTGTTCGAGGGTGATGTTTTCTATCGGCGCATCTCCGCTGAAATCGCGCACCAGTCCGACAAAACTGACCAGTGCGCCTATGCCCGTATTGCCGGCGCGCAGGCCGGCGAGCTCGGCGGCCAGGTCGAAATCCTGTTGCTGGATTAATACGCGCACTTCATCCTCCGGAGATGGGCGAGAAGATGGCGATCTCATCATGTGCGTGGATGCGGGCGGAAAAATCGGAAAACTCCTGATTGATCGCGCAGCGCACGCGGCTGTCCGCCAGTTCGTGCGCCCATATTTCCCCGCGCAAACGTAGCCACGCCAGCAATTCGGCAAGGGTGGCCAGCTCATCCGGCGCATTGATGCTCTCGCACGCGGTGCGCAATTTTTCCGCCGGCCTGCCGAAGTAAAGCAATTCTATTTTCATGGGCTGATAATACTGGAAACGGCAGTTGAACGCATTCGGGCGAAGAGATTTACGATGGCATATGCCCGGACTGCATCACCTCTTTCAACAACGGCACCGATGGCGCACGTTTAAGACGCAGGCAATGTTGGTCGAGCGCATCTAGCAGCGCGAGTAACGCAGGTAAGTCGCGCCGTCCGTGGCGCAACAGGTATTGCGTCACTTCGCGCGGCAGGGCAAGGCCGCGCGCTTGCGCATGTTGCTCCAATGCCCGTGTTTTTTCGCCATCGCTCAGCGCATGGATCTGGTACACCAGCCCCCAGCCCAGCCGCGTGCGCAGGTCATCGCGCAGGTTCAAATGGGCAGGTGCTGCCGCGCCGCTTAGCAGCAACATGCCGCCGCTTTCGCGCATGTGATTGTAGAGCTGGAACAGGGCGATTTGCGCGGCATCGTCCAGTGTCTCCACATCGTCCACCGCGATCACCGGGGCAAATGGCGGCACGGCGGCGTGCGCGTAGATTGCAGGCTGGCCAAGCGCTCGCGCATGGCCCACTATCGCTTGCAGCAGATGGCTCTTGCCGCTACCTTCTTCGCCCCACAGAAAAAAGCACCGTTCACTCGCTGTCCCGGCCAAGGCATGGCGCAATGCCGAGAGCAATTCAACATTGCGCCCTACGACAAAATTATCCAGCGTGGGCGCCCAGCCGGGCGCGATGTTCAGTAATAGTTGTGTCATAAAAGGTCAGTCGCGATACAAGGAGCTGGACAGATACCAGCCCTTGCTGTGGCGCAGTGCCACCAGCAAAGTGGCGGACAGGGGCAGGGCGAGCAGCAAGCCGAAGAAGCCGAACAACTGTCCGAAGGCCAGCAACGCAAAAATTACGGCCAGCGGATGCAGGCCGATACGGTCACCGACCAGCCACGGTGTTACTACAAAACCTTCCAGCAATTGTCCCGCGCCGAATATTGCCCACACTACCAACACGCCGGTGAATTGGTCGAACTGCGAGAGGGCGGCGAGCGTGGCCAGCGTCAGCCCGATGATCATGCCGAGATACGGCACGAACACCAACATGCCCGCCACCACGCCTATCGGCAGCGCGAACTCCAGTCCGGCGAGCCACAAGCTTAGCGCATAGAACGCACTCATCAACAGCATCGTAGCCAATTGTCCGCGCAAAAATTCAGCCAGTACGCGATCCACTTCCCCGGCAATCTCCAGCACCTTGGCCTGGCGGCGGCGCGGAATGGCTTGCTCGATGTGCTTCAGCAGCAAGGGCCAATCGCGCAACAAATAGAATAGCGCCAATGGAATCAGCAGCACATTTATCAAAATTCCCAGCAGCGCCGAACCGCCGCCGCCCAGCCACGGCAACATTTTTGCGGCGATCCCGCCGGCGCTTTGCCAATGGCTCAGCAGCAGGTTTTTCAGCATGGCATTGTCCCATTGCAGGGTGATACCGAAATATTGCTGAATAGCGGGCAATAATTTCAAACGAGCTGCTTCGAGCAGTTCCGGCAGGCGCGACAGCAACAGGTTGGCCTCCTTGACCAGCAAGGGCAGCATGAGTAACACCAGCAGCGTGAGCAGGCCGAGCAAGGTAATCATCACCAGCAGTGTGGCCAGCGTGCGGTGAATTTTCCGGGGAAGCGGCAGCTTGCACGCGCACAGCCTGTCTACCCACGGGTCGCAGATATAGGCCAGTATGCCCGCGACCACGAACGGGGTGAGGATGGGGCTGAGCAGATACAGCAGCCAGGCGATTACGATGGCTATCGCCATCCATTGCAGTGCAGCGAAGCGTTGAAGAGCCATTTGGGGTAAAATCCAACTGTTAATTATGGTCTGCACTGTATCCCTAAGAAAGAGAGAATTCAACTTGAGCTTACCTGACCCCCTTCTCGACGCCCCGTCCGCTACCGGAGCCGACAGCCTTTCTTACCGCGATGCCGGCGTGGACATAGACGCGGGCGACCGCCTGGTGGAGAACATCAAGCCATTTGCCAAACGCACCATGCGCCCGGAAGTGCTGAGCGGCATTGGCGGTTTCGGCGGCCTGGTCGAAATTTCCAAAAAATACCGCGAGCCGGTGCTGGTGTCCGGCACCGATGGCGTGGGCACAAAATTAAGACTGGCGTTTGAACTCAATCGTCACGACACCGTCGGCATCGACCTGGTCGCCATGAGCGTTAACGACATTCTGGTACAGGGTGCCGAACCCTTGTTCTTTCTCGACTATTTTGCCTGCGGCAAACTGGATGTGGAAGTCGCAACCCAAGTCATCAAGGGCATCGCGGCAGGCTGCGAACAAGCCGGTTGCGCGCTGATCGGCGGCGAGACGGCCGAGATGCCGGGCATGTATCCGGTGGGCGAATATGACCTGGCCGGTTTCGCGGTGGGCGTAGTGGAAAAAGCCAACATTATCACCGGTGCCGGCATCAAGCCCGGCGACGTGGTGCTGGGGCTGGCCTCCAGCGGCGTGCATTCCAATGGTTATTCACTGGTGCGGAAAATCATCGAGCGCAGCCAGTCCGACCTCAATGCCAAATTTGATGGCGGCCGCACGCTGGCGGACTGTCTCATGGCGCCTACGCGCATTTACGTGAAGCCGCTGTTGGCGCTGATGCAGACCTTTCAGGTAAAAGGCATGGCGCACATTACCGGCGGCGGACTGCTGGAAAATGTGCCGCGCGTGTTGCCTGAGAATGTCATCGCGCTGATTAAGGAGCTATCCTGGCGCACGCCAAAAATTTTCGACTGGTTGCGCGAACAGGGTAACGTCGGGCAACAGGAAATGTACCGCACCTTCAATTGCGGCATCGGCATGGTGGTGATCGTAGCCAAACGTGACGCCGATGCCGCACTCAGCCAGCTGCAGGCTGCCGGGGAGGAGGCGTGGATCATCGGCACAATCCAGACACGACTAGACAATGAGGCACAAACCCAAGTCCGCTAATACATAGCGACATAAATCTACTGCGCGACTCTGGGGCGGGGGAGTGCGGTGCTCGCGCTCCTCACATACTAATGTGTATGCTCCGGGCGCTGTGCTCCGGCCTCCCCCACCCCAAAGCCGCTCGCTACGATTTCTGTCGCTATGTATAATACAACGATGAAGTCCATCGTTATCCTGATCTCCGGCCAGGGCAGCAATATGCAGGCACTGCTGGAAGCCGATCTGCCGTGCCGGGTGGCAGCGGTAATCAGCAATCGCGCCGATGCCCCGGGGCTGGAAATTGCCAAACAGCATGGCATAGCAACTGAAGTCGTGGCGCATCGCGACCATCTCGACCGCGAATCTTTTGATACTACACTGGCTCACTGCATAGACCGCTACCAGCCCGATCTCATTGTGCTGGCCGGTTTCATGCGCATACTCACCGCGCAGTTTGTGGCGCGCTACCAGGGCAAGCTCATCAACATCCACCCCTCGCTGCTACCCGCATACAGCGGCCTTGATACGCATGCCCGCGCATTGCGTGACGGCGTAAAAATTCATGGCTGCACGGTGCATTTTGTTACCGGCGATCTCGACCGCGGCCCGATCATCATCCAGGCCGCAGTGCCGGTACTCATGAACGACACCACGGCCACCCTGGCGGCACGCGTGTTGCATCAGGAGCATCGCATTTATCAGCAAGCCATACGCTGGTTCTGCCACGGTTACCTCAGCCTGACTGCGGATGGCAGAGTGTTACTGAAGCGCATGGAGCAGCCGGGTTGCGCGCTTATAACTCCAGGACTGGAATAGGCTTATGACACCATTGAAGCGGAACAGACATAACCTTGCCCACTTGCTCGTCAGCCTGTTGTTTTGCGGTTTCGCGCAACAGGTGCAAGCCGTTTCTCCCGCCCGCGTTCAGGCCAGTTATGATGTACTAAAGGCTGGCATCAAGGTCGCCACCATCACAGAAACCTACACTCGCACCAAGGATGGCTACCATATTGATAGCGTGACCAAGGCGCACGGCTTGCTCGCGCTGGTCAAAGCGGAAGCCATACACGTCACCAGTCAAGGTGTCTTGACAGCACAGGGGCTGCGTCCTGTCACTTTTATCCATGAGAAAAAACTTGATTCCAAGCGAAATTCGCGCGCCGATCTGGATTGGAAAGAAAACCTCATTACGCTAACTGACCGTGCAGGGAAGCGCACTCTTGCTTTACCGCAAGGAACACAGGACCGGTTAAGCGCGATGTACCAGTTCATGTTTACTGAGCTGAAAAATGCGACGACGTTTAAGTTCTATATGACCAACGGCAGCAAGGTGGACGATTACAGCTACCGCATTACCGCGAACAAAAGTGTGACGGTTCCGCTCGGCACATTCAAGGCGCTGTATGTTGCCAGTCCGCCGGAACCTGGCAAGAACCGGACCGAAATCTGGCTGGCGGCAGAGCATGCCAATTTTCCCTACAAGATGGACATTACCGATCCGGATGGCGGAAAATTGTCGCAGGTGCTGACTCAATTCAGATTTGAACCATGATCGTTTTGTTTATTTTGGGATGAATTTTGATGTGCCAGCAACGCCATTTCTAACGGATACTGTCACAACACACCACTTTTCCTTGACGCCCATTTTTCTCTCGGCTACCATCGCCGCAGGCTACATTTACACGGGCATCCCCAGTGATTCGTAACGGACTGATTTTCGCAGCTCTAGTTGTTTTAGCCGGGTGCGCACCCATGGTTGCGCCTCATACCAATGATCCGGCAGCGCTAAGCTATCAGAATAAGCAGCCGGTGGCTGCGCCAACTCATCCATCAGCCGGACCGGCTGTTTCGATTTCGGCTCCCGTTCCGGCAGCCGTAACTACCGCAACCTCAGCCGCCACCCCTTCAATCGCACCGTCCTCAACGGACGTTTCTTCCGGCGCCAGCCCGGCGCAAAACGATTTATGGCAGCGCATACGCTACGGCTTCGCGATGCGCGAAACAAAAAACCCGCTCGTGGCACACCACCAAAATTGGTACGCCAGCCGCCCGGACTATATGACTCGCATGACAGGACGCGCGCAGCGCTATCTGCATTTCATCATTGAAGAAGTGGAAAAACGCGGCATGCCGTCGGAAATCGCGCTGCTCCCCATGATAGAAAGCGCGTTTAATCCCGGTGCTTATTCTGGGGCAAGCGCTTCCGGCATCTGGCAGTTTATCCCGTCCACCGGGAAAAATTTCGGCATGCAGCAGAACTGGTGGCATGACGGGCGGCGCGACATCATTAGCGCGACCACCGGCGCGCTGGATTATCTGCAAAAACTGCATGGCGAGTTCGGCGATTGGGATCTGGCGCTGGCCGCCTACAACTGCGGCGAGGGCGCGGTGCGACGTGCGCAGCAACGTAACCGCAAGCTCGGCCTGCCGGTGGATTATGCCAGCCTGAAATTGCCGCGCGAAACACGCAACTATTTGCCCAAACTATATGCGGTAAAAAATATCGTCCGCGACCCGGCCAGTTTCAATCTGGCCTTGCAGCCCATCGCCAACCAGCCTTATTTTGCCCCGGTCGTCACGTCGCGCCACATCGACGTCAAGCTTGCCGCCGAGCTTGCCGACATTACGCTGGACGAATTCATCGCCCTGAATCCGGCAAACAACCGCCCGGTTATTCTGCAAGAAAACGCCGAGGTCTTGCTGCTGCCGGTGGACAAGGTGGAAACTTTCCAGGCCAACCTCGAGCGCTACAATGAGCCGCTGGTATCGTGGCAGGCTTATCAGAGCAAAAAAGGCGAGCGCCTCGACAAACTGGCTACACTTTTCGGCCTGTCAATAGAACAACTCCGCTCCATCAACGGCCTGCCACCCCACGCCAAACTGAGCACCGGGCAGGTGCTGCTGGTGCCGCTCAACGGCGAGCATGCGAAAAATGAATTCGAGGCATTTAATACTCACCTTGTCCCCTTCGACCAGTTGCTTTCCAACGCGGTCAGACACACGGTACGCAAAGGGGACACGCTGAGCTCCATTGCACGGCGCTATCATGTGCGCCTGTCCAGCCTGCAAAGCTGGAACAAGGGTGTAAAAATACTCCGGCCCGGCCAGCGCATTTATGTCATGCAGCCGGGCAAATCAAGCCGCATAGTCAAGGCCGGCAAAAATTCCTCAAAACATGCCGCCACCGTGAAAAGAAATCGGCCTGCCGGCAACGTCAAGCGCGTCGCTTACTCCATGCAATAACGGATTCCGGTTTCTTGAATTACATCGACGGCTGATTTTCCCGGCTCTTCAATGTGGGAGCTCGATTTATCGAGCGATTGGCTTTGAAACCCTATCGCTCGATAAATCGAGCTCCCACAGGAGATATTCATCTTGTTTCAAATTAAAAATGGAATTAGTCTCTTACAAGTTAAATGATCGCAAAACATGACAAGAATATTGTTTGTTGAGCCGCGGCGAGGGTTTGGTTATGTAGGGTGGATAAAGCGCAGCGTATCCACCAGAATATTCAGGGGATCGGCAACCATTGGTGGAAACGCTGCGCTTTTTCCACCCTACGGTTGTTTTTTGGTTCCGGCTTGTCCGGCTTAGGAGGGGCTGATGGTTCGTTGGCTATATGTATTGCTAATATTTGTTTCCTTTGGTTTTCCCGCGCAGGGTGTGGCTGCTCCCGCCATGGGTTTGGGTTATCAACCGAAGTACCCGCCGAATTTTTCTCACTTTGATTACGTTAATCCTGATGCGCCCAAAGGGGGCGAGTTGGTGTTATCGGAGTTCGGGAATTTTGATGGGCTCAACCCGTTTTTGTTAAAAGGGATTGCCGCCAGCAAAGTGGTTGATCTAGTATTTGAAACTCTAATGGAGCAGAGCCTGGACGAACCGTTCAGCCTTTATGCACACCTGGCGGAAGACATTCAGCTTGCGCCAGACAAGCTATCGGTCACTTTTCGCCTAAATGCCAAAGCACGTTTTTCTGACGGGACGCCGGTGACAGCAGACGATGTCAAATTTTCCTTCGACACCTTAAAAAGCGAGCAGGCGCATCCGGCTTATCGTTTTATGTGGAACGATCTCAAGCGCTCGGTGGTGATGGATAAGCGCACGGTGCGTTTTGAATTTGCCAGGGTTAATCCTGAACTGCATTTAATCGCCTCGCAAATTCCGATTTTTTCCAGGGCATGGGTGGGCAAGAAAAATTTCGACAAGGTGGTAACGGATTTGCCCATCGGCAGCGGGCCTTATGTTGTCGATAAATTCGATTTGGGCAAAAACATCACCTATAAACGCAACCCTGACTATTGGGCGAAAGACCTGAACACGCGCCGTGGCATGTTTAATTTTGAGCGCATTACGATTAAATATTACACCGACGATACCGTGCAGCTCGAGGCTTTCAAGGCCGGTGAATTTGACTTTATGTTTGTGTTGAATTCCAAACAATGGGCGCGTGATTATGCGGGGCCAAGATTTGACAGCGGGCTGATAAAACGCGAGGAATTGTCTCATCGCAATAATGCCGGCATGCAGGGCTTTGTATTTAATATCCGCCGTCCTTTATTCAAGGATAAACGCGTGCGCCAGGCCATCGCCTTGGCGTTTGATTTTGAGTGGTCCAACGAAAAACTTTTCTACAACCAATACACGCGGGTTAACAGTTATTTCAGCAACAGCGAACTGGCCTCCTCCGGTTTGCCGCAAGGTGCTGAATTGGCTTTGCTGCAACCATTCCGCGACAAATTGCCCGCCGAAATATTTACTGCCGAATGGAAGCCGCCCGTCACAACCGGGCCGGACGGCTTGCGAGGAAATTTGCGTAAAGCAAATCAATTGTTGGCCAGCGCGGGCTGGAAGCTCAAAGACGGTGTGCTGCAAAATGAGCAAGGACAAAAAATGGAGTTCGAAATTTTGCTGGCGCAAAAAGCCTTTGGCCGCATTGTTGAACCCTTTGCCCAGAACCTGGCGAAAGTGGGGATTAAAGCCAGCTATCGCACCGTTGATGTGGCCTTGTACCAGCGCCGCGTTGACACCCGTGATTTTGACATGGTGGTACATTCGGTCGGGCAATCACAATCGCCCGGCAATGAGCAGACAAACTACTGGCACTCGTCCGCAGCCGACCAGGAGGGATCAAATAACATTATCGGCATCAAAGACCCGGCAGTGGATACCCTGATAGATAAAGTGGTGTATGCAGCGGATCGCGCCCGGTTAGTCGCGGCTACCCGTGCACTTGATCGAGTATTGCTGCATGGCGAATACATGGTGCCTAACTGGTACACCCCAATTCATCGCGTCGCCTACAAAAGCAGTCTGGCATACCCCAAGAAATTGCCGCTGTACTACGGTGCGGAGGCGTGGATGATACGCACCTGGTGGAAGAAATAATAATGCGCAGCATATAAAATAATGGCCGGATATATTCTCAAGCGCCTGCTGCTGATGATCCCGACTTTGTTCGGGGTCATGGTGGTGACATTTATTGTCATACAGTTTGTGCCGGGCGGTCCGGTTGAACAATTAATCAGCCAGATGCAACATCGCAACGCTGCGGGCGAAGCCGGTGGCGGGGGGGTGATGCCGTTGTACCGGGGTGATTCCGGGCTGGATGCGGAGCGCATTGAAAAACTCAAGGCGTTGTACGGCTTTGACAAACCCGTGCATCAGCGTTTTTTTGACATGCTGGTCAATTACGCCACTTTCAATCTGGGCGACAGCTACTTTCATCATAAATCGGTGATGGATCTGGTTATATCGAAACTGCCGGTTTCGATCAGTCTGGGCATGTGGACCTTCTTCATTGTTTATCTGACCAGCATCCCGCTGGGCATAGCCAAGGCGGCGCGCGATGGCTCGCGTTTTGATATTTCAACCACCACTATTATTTTAATCGGCTACGCGATCCCCGGTTTTGTGCTCGGCATCACGCTGTTGGTGTTGTTTGGCGGCGGCAGCTTCTGGAGCGTGTTTCCCTTGCGCGGCCTGGTGTCTGACCATTGGGATACGTTGCCGTGGTATGCCCAGATAGGCGATTACTTATGGCATATAACGCTGCCGGTTATTGCCTCGGTGGTGGGCAGTTTCGCGGTGATCACGATGCTGACCAAAAACAGTTTTGTCGAAGAAATTCGCAAGCAATATGTTTTGACCGCGCGCGCCAAGGGTTTGCAACAAAATACCGTGCTGTACAAGCATGTGTTCCGCAACGCGATGATCCCGCTGGTGACCGGGTTTCCCGCCGCATTTATGGGCGCATTTTTTGCCAGCAGTTTATTGATAGAGACCATATTTTCCCTGGATGGGCTGGGATTGTTGTCCTATGAGTCGGTCATGAAACGGGACTACCCGGTCGTTTTAGGGACGCTCTATTTGTTTACGTTGCTTGGGCTGGTGGCCAAGCTCCTGTCTGACCTCTGTTACGTGTTGATAGACCCGCGCATTCAATTTGAGTCCGTCGATTCATGAACGCCCATCCAGCTAGCATCGTTATCCAAGCACTTTCTCCCAACCAGCGCGCCTGGTTGCGCTTCAAGGCAAACCGGCGCGGCCATGTCAGTCTGTGGATTTTCATGGCGCTATTTATATTGAGCCTGTTCGCAGAAGTGCTGAGCAACGACAAGCCTATATTAGTCAGTTACCAAGGCTCAGTCTATTTTCCCATCGTCAAAAGTTACCCGGAAACAACATTCGGCGGAGATTTCGAGACCGAGGCCAATTACAACGACGCATATCTGACTGAGCGCCTGACCAGGGATGGCAATTGGGTATGGTATGCGCCGAACCGCTATAGCTATGACAGCATCAACCTGGCTACGGAAAATCCCAACCCGGCGTCTCCCTCGCCGCAAAATCTGTTGGGCACGGATGATAGAGGGCGCGATGTATTGGCAAGACTGATTTATGGTTTCCGTTTGTCGGTATTGTTCGCTTTGGCGTTAACCGTGGTGGCCACCGTTGTAGGCATATTGGCCGGCGCATTGCAGGGTTATCTGGGAGGGCGCTTCGATCTGCTTTCTCAGCGCGTCATCGAGGTATGGGGCTCCATGCCCGAACTGTATTTGCTGATTATCTTCTCCTCTATTTTTCAACCCAGCGTGCTGATGCTGATTATTTTATTATCCCTGTTTGGCTGGATGGGTCTGGCTGATTATGTCCGCGCCGAATTCCTGAGTGGCCGCAACATGGATTATGTGAAAGCGGCGCGTGCCTTGGGGGTGTCGAACCGCTCCATCATGTTGCGGCATTTGCTGCCGAACAGCATGGTCTCGGTCATCACCTTTCTGCCCTTTCGCGTCAGCGGCGCCATTCTTGCCTTGACCAGTCTCGACTTCCTTGGGCTCGGCGTGCCGCCAACCACGCCCAGCCTGGGGGAGCTGTTAGCGCAGGGCAAAGACAATATCGAGGCGTGGTGGCTGTCCATGACCACCTTCGGTGTGCTCGTCGGCACACTGGTGCTGTTGATTTTCATAGGCGAAGCAGTGCGCGAAGCACTGGATGCGCGGCGCGGTTAATTACATATGATCTCCGTCCCAACAGTCGATGATTCCACGCTTCTTACAGTAGAGCATCTTTCCATACAATTCGGCCATGCCGAGCGCGCCAGCGAGGTGGTGCACGACATCAGTTTCCATATCCGTGCCGGCGAGAAGCTGGCACTGGTAGGCGAGTCAGGTTCCGGCAAGTCTGTTACGGCGTTATCCCTGCTGCAATTGCTTGACCGCAGCCATGTCTCCCACCCCACCGGGTCTATCAATTTTCAGGGCAATGATCTCCTGCAATGCGATGAACCTGCCATGCGCCGCATACGCGGGCGCGACATTGCGATGATCTTTCAGGAACCGATGACTTCGCTGAATCCGGTCTATACCATCGGCCAGCAATTGATGGAGCCATTGATTGTGCATGAAGGGCTGGGCAAAGCGGCGGCGCGCAAGCGCATGCTGGAACTGCTGGCCCGCACCGGCATACCCGAGCCGCACCAGCGCTTTGACGCCTATCCGCACATGTTATCCGGCGGTCAGCGGCAACGCGTGATGATCGCCATGGCGCTGGCATGCAGCCCGAAATTATTGATTGCCGATGAGCCGACCACCGCGCTGGATGTAACCATACAGTTGCAGATTCTGAATTTGCTGGAAGACTTACAGCGCGAGTTCTCGATGGCCGTGCTGATGATCACCCACGACTTGAACATGGTGCGGCGTTTTGCCGATCGTATTTGCGTGATGCAGCAGGGCCGCCTGGTGGAGCAAGCATCGGTCAAGGATTTATTTGAAGCGCCACAGCATCCCTACACCAGCTTTCTGTTAAGCAGCGAACCGGGCCGATTGCTGGATGACGAGAAAGCGGCTGATATAGCCGCCAGTCCGGTATTGCTGCAAGGCAGTAAAGTGAAATGCCATTTCCCGATCAAGGCCGGTTTTTTTCGCCATAAAATCGGCGAGGTCAAGGCGGTGGACAATGTGGACATCACCTTGCATCAGGGCGAAACGCTGGGCATAGTCGGCGAGTCCGGCTCCGGAAAATCTACCTTGGGCATGTGCTTGTTGCGCCTGCAGGAATGCACTGGCGAAATAACCTTCGATGGCCAACGTCTGGATACCATGAAGCCACACCAGTTGCGTCTGCTGCGGCGGCATTTTCAAGTGGTGTTTCAGGATCCCTACTCATCATTATCGCCCCGCATGTCTGTTGAACAAATTGTCGGCGAAGGCTTGCAGATTCACTTTCCTTCACTGAACAAAGTGCAGCGCCGTGAGCGGATAGTTAAAATGCTGGATGAGGTGGGGCTGACTGCGGACATGCTGACGCGCTACCCCCACGAATTTTCCGGCGGCCAACGTCAGCGCATCGCTATTGCACGCGTCGTGATATTGGAACCGAAGCTGATATTGCTGGATGAGCCGACCAGCGCCCTGGATGTGTCGGTGCAAAAGCAGGTATTGGAGCTGCTGCGCAGTCTTCAGATCAAACACGGCATCAGTTATTTGTTCATCACCCACGACCTCAAGGTGATACGCGCGATGGCCCACCGTGTTTTGGTGATGCGCGG
>VFLG01000006.1 GCA_009885195.1 Gallionellaceae bacterium | reverse complement strand
TAGGCATCAGCCCGACAGGGCCGTGGATGGGCTACCTGGCAGTTACGCTCCCGGCAACTGTCTATTACAAGTTCACGGTTGAAAACGCCGGTGATGTGCCGCTCAGCCCCGTGAGCGTCAGTGACCCGCAAGTAAGTGCGGCCAGTTGTTCCTGGCCGGCCTCCCTGCCGGTTGCCGTTGCTGCCAACAATAATCACATTGCCACCTGCGTGGTGGGGCCGATTGCAGCGGTCGCAGGCTCTAACCTGAACACGGCGACGGCTTCCGGGACATACGGCGGCACTCCATATACCAAGCAGTCCTCGGCAAGATATGCCACTACCGGCCTGACTATTGCCAAGAGCGCGACGCAAACCTACTTTGCTGCGGTCGGAAATATCTTGAACTATAGCTATGTCGTTACCAACAGCGGTTCTGCTATCCTCTCCGGTCCGGTGACAGTAGCGGACGATAAATCAAGCGATGAGACCTGCCCCGCTTTGAGCACTATCGGGGACTTTGATAATTTCTTCGATCCGGCCGAGGTGATCACCTGTACGGCGACATACACCATTGTTGCGGCGGATGTAACGGCAAAGCTGGTAACCAACATCGCCTCGGCCACCAGCGGCGGCGTGACCTCGCCCACGGCCAGCAAGACGATCCCGCTGGCGGCTGACCTGACTGCGACCAAGACCAACAATGTTGGCGGTGTGGCAGGCATTGGCGCATCGTTTAACTGGACGATAACAGTCGTCAATTCTTTAGCAGCAGGCTCTTCTGCGTCGTTTACAAACGGGCAGACTCTCTTGACCGACGACTTGCCTACATCCGGTGCCACTTATGTCGCAGGGGCTGTCAAAATATCGGGTGTAACAGGCACGATCAACTGTGCGATTGCAACAAATACCCTGACATGCACTGCGAGCGGGGCTGTAACGATCCCTCCAGGTTTGACCGGCACGATATCAGTCACCAACGGCAGCGCGGCGGTAACCGGCGCAGGGACGTTATTCACTACCCAGTTGGCGGCGGGAAGTATCATATTGATCGGCGGCGTGCCTTACACGGTATTGTCAATAACCAGCAATACGGCGTTGACATTGACGGCAAACTATTCCGCAGCCACGGCAAGCGGCATCACCATTCCAGGCTCCTTCAGTGTGCCGGTCGCTGTCACGACTACCGCTGCCGGATCGCTGGTCAACCCCAAGAGCGGAGGGATATGCAGGGCTGATCCGCTTGCGGTAGTTCCCGAAATAAATGAGGCTAATAACGACTGCGCGGACACGGTAACCGTGTCGAATGCACCAAGCATCACGCTGCTGAAAACGGTTGCCATCTATTCCGATCCGGTGAACGGGACAACCACTCCGAAATTCATACCCGGCGCGGTCGCACAATACGCCATCATTGCCAGCAACTCCGGCGGCTCGGCGGACAGCAACTCGACCGTCATCACCGATCCGCTGCCGGCCAACACCGCGCTGTATGTCAATGATATTGGCGGCGCCGGTTCCGGCCCGGTGCTGTTCACCCAGGGCGCGACCTCCAGCACATTGACCTACACCTTTACCGCGCTCAACAACATGGCCGACGACGTGTCCTTCTCGAACGACGGCGGCACCACCTGGACTGCCGTGCCGGTGGCGGGCGCGGACGGCTGCGACACGACCATCAACCGCATCCGCATCAACCCCAAGGGCACGTTTATCGGCGGCATCCCCAACCCGAGCTTCCAGCTCACTTTCCGTGTCTGCGTCCAATGATAATTCACCGAGGTACCCACTATGAATAAGCCGGCTTTCTCACTGTTGTTTGCGCTGTTTTTTGCCATCCCTCCCGCGCAAGCTATCGAACAGGTGCTGCCCGGGCAGTTGCAGCAAATCGAAGCGCTGCAACGCCGCGCCGAGAATCTTGCTTTCGGCGAATTGGGTTCAAACAACTACCATCTCGCCAAGGCGCGTGTCTGGCTGGATCTGGCTGCCAGCGAATATCATGAGAGGGACAACAGCGGAATACTTTCTGCCGCCATCAGCCAGGCGGAAACTCTGCTGGATGCGCTGGAAAAAAAGCGAGCCGATATCGGCATGGATACGCCGTTGCAAGTGCCAGGCAGCGAGGCGGTGCGCCCCGATCTGCTGAACCAGATCGCTACGCTGAAAAAACACGAAAAATTCCCCTGCGCGCAACGCCCGATCGCCGAGGCCGAAGTTCACCTAGTGTGGGCCGGGCATGAATTTTTCGAATACGGCATGAGCCATGCAGAATCATACATGCGCAGCGTCGAAAACCTGATTTACGAGGCCAAAGTGGCTATTGACAATTGCGTTGCCGCGCCAACCCTGCTACCCCTGGAAAAAATTACGCTGTCCGGCGATGCGCTGTTTGAATTTGATAAAGCGACGCTGAACCCCGCCGCGCTGTGGCGGCTCGATAATTTGGCCGATAGCATCAAGGCCGTGACTCAGATGGAAGAGGTCGTGCTGGTCGGCCATACCGACCGTTTTGGCAACCCGGAGAAAAACCAGATACTTTCCGAAAAACGCGCCGAGAGCATCAAAAAATATCTTGCGGGCAAGGGCATCCCCGAAGACAAGATGCACACCAAAGGCACGGGGTCGTCGCAACCGGTCGTGCAATGCCCGACCAAACAAAGCAGGGAAAAACAAATCGCCTGCTTGCAACCCAACCGGCGCGTGGAAATCATTTTGCGAGGAACAAAGTAGGGAAACGCGGATTAAATCGCCCGTTCGCCCTGAGCTTGTCGAAGGGTTGGCGGTACCAATTGATTGTTATAGATTTAATCCGATCATGGTTCGACAAGCTCACCACGAACGGATTAAATCCGCGTTTCCGTAAGCTTTACAAAGAGGTATATCAGGCATGAACAAGTACACTATTTTCTCGCTGCTAATCGCCGCCCTGTTGGGTGGCATTCCTTTTGCCCAGGCCGCCGAAGAGGCACTGCCCGGGCATTTGCAACAAATCGAGGCGCTGCAACGCCGCGCCGAGCATCTTGTCTTCGGCGAATTGGGTCCGGACAACTACCGTCTCGCCAAGGCGCGCACCTGGCTGGATCTGGCGCTGAGCGAATATCACGAAAAGGACAACAGCGGAATACTTTCTGCCGCCATCGTCCAAGCGGAAACCCTGCTGGATGCGCTGGATAAAAAGCAAACCGGCATCGGCATGGATACGCCGCTGCAAGTGCCCGGCAGCGAGGCGGTGCGCCCCGATCTATGGAAAAAGATAGCGGCGTTGAAAAGCAATCGGAAGTTTTCCTGCGGGCAGCGCCCGCTCGCCGAGGCCGAAGTACATCTGGTGTGGGCCGGGCACGAAAAACTCGAATCGAGCTGGGCGCATGCGCAGTCTTACGCGCGCAGCGCCGAAGAGTTGGTACGCGAAGCTCGGGCGGCAATCGATGTGTGCGCCGCATCGTCCATGACGCAAACGCCATCTGTGCTGGAAAAAATCACGCTGCTCAGCGTCGCGCTGTTTGAATTTGGCGATGCAAAACTGGACTCGTCCGCGCTGTGGCGCCTGAACCGATTGGCGGATAGCATCAAACTGGCAGCCATGCTGGAAGAAGTTGTTCTGGTCGGCCACACCGACCGCATGCGCGGCGACGGGAAGCATGAACGCAACCAGCTGCTTTCCGAACAGCGCGCCGAAAGTGTCAAACAATATTTGATCGGCAAAGGCATCCCGGCGGACAAGATAAGTGCCAGCGGCGCAGGATCATCGCAACCGCTGGTGCAGTGTTCGGCCAAACAAAGCAGGGAAAAACAAATCGCCTGCCTGCAGCCGAATCGGCGCGTGGAAATCATTTTGCTCGGGGCGAAATAATGGTTGCAGGGTCACGGCGCACCAAGACAGGCAATCCGTAAACAGCCTTTATCCCAAATTGTCCATTAGCCCGAAATCCGTTCGCCCTGATGCTTCGACAAACTCAGCACAGGGTACGCAGAGCGTATCGAAGGGCTTGCTCTAGTGGTTCGATACCTCACCACGAACGGTCTATTACACCTGATCTCGCCTAATGGATAATCTGGGTTTATCCCAGATTATCCCCCCGGTTAATTTCCGCTCAGCCAGCCAATACTTTCTGTGCTGCCGCCACCGCCACGCCGCGCTGCACCGGGGCTTTCATGCGGCCCAGCACATCATCCAGCGCGCCCAGGCACACCAGCACGTTGCGCGGGTTGCTGGCGTAGCCCATCAGGCCGATACGCCACACTTTGCCGGCCATCACGCCGAGGCCTGCGCCGATTTCCAGTTGGTAATCGTTGAGCAGGGCGGCGCGTAGCGCGGCATCATCCACGCCATCAGGGATGGCGAGGGCATTCAGTTGCGGCAGGCGTTCGCTTTCCGGCACGACAAATTTCAGCCCCATCGCTTCCAATCCAGCACGCAGCGCGAGATGGTTTTTCATGTGGCGTGCCCAGGATTTTTCAAGAGTTTCTTCTTGTAGTATCACCAGCGCTTCATGCAGGCCGTACAGCGCGTTGATCGGCGCGGTGTGATGGTAGGCGCGCTTGGTGGCGGCGCCCCAGTAACCCATGACCAGATTCAAATCCATGAACCAGCTTTGTACTTTTGATTTTCTGTTCTTGATTTTTTCCACGGCGCGCGCGCTGAAGCTGACTGGCGACAGCCCAGGTGTGCAGGACAGGCATTTTTGCGTGCCGGAATAAATAGCGTCTATCTCCCATTCATCCACCTTGAGCGCAACACCGGCGACCGAAGTCACCGCATCTACTATGGTCAGGCAGTTATATTTATGTGCCAGTGCCACCAGCGTCTTGGCATCCGACAACGCGCCGGTCGAAGTTTCCGCATGGACAAAGGCAACGACCTTGGTATCAGGATTGGCCTTGAGCGCATCTTCCAGTTTCTGCGGGTCAACCGCGCGCCCCCAATCGTCCTGCACCATCACCGCGATGCCGCCGCAACGCTCGACATTTTCTTTCATGCGTCCACCGAACACACCGTTCTGACAGATGATGACCTTGTCGCCCGGCTCAACCAGATTGACGAAGCAGGTTTCCATACCCGCCGAGCCGGGAGCAGAGACGGGCATGGTCAATTCATTCTTGGTCTGGAAGGCGTACTTCAGCAACTCCTTCATTTCGTCCATCATGCTCACGAACACCGGGTCGAGATGGCCGATGGTGGGGCGCGACATGGCCTCGAGCACACGCGGGCTGACATCGGATGGGCCGGGACCCATCAGGATACGCTGCGGGGGATGAAATGATTTTATTGCCATGCTTTTTTCTCCTGGTTGAATATGATAAATATTTTAAAGAAGCCGGGATAGCTTACTTATAGTGGCGATTTTACCAGTAATTTCAATTCCAAATAGAAACGCGCACAACCTTCCTCCCTTCCAAGCCGGCGTAGGGCGGGTCACACCCGCCGCTGCACGAGACAAACCGGAATAACTGCCCGACACAAATGGCGGGTGTGACCCCAATGCTGTTCACTTAGAGCCAAACCGTTCGCCCTGAGGTATCGAAGGGCATGCATCAAGTGGTTCGATACGCTTTGCGTACCCTGTGCTGAGCTTGTCGAAGCATCACCACGAACGGCTAAAGTGAACAGCATTGGGTGTGCCGCCCTACAGCATCTGATTCTATTTTGTCCCGCGTGTACATGCCTCATCGATCAGCTCTATCCAGTGCCGCACCGGCACGTTAGCACCGCTTTGCAGGTGGGTCAGGCAGCCGATATTGGCGGTGACTATGGTGTGCGGTGCGCCGCTGTTCAGGGCGTCGAGTTTGTTGTCGCGTAATTGTTTGGCTAACTTGGGTTGCAAGATCGAGTAAGTACCGGCTGAGCCGCAGCACAGGTGGGAATCAGCGACCGGAGTCAACTGAAAGCCCGCCGCGCTTAATATGCGTTCAATAACGTTAACGACCTTCTGGCCGTGTTGCAAAGTACACGGTGCGTGGAACGCAATTTTTTCGCGTTGGGCGGGCACAATTCGTGCGATCAGCTGGGCTTGTTCATCCGCGATGATCTCGCTCAGGTCGCGCGTTAGACCGGAAATATGCGTGGCTTTGGCTGCGTACTCGGGATCAAGGCGCAGCAGATGACCGTAATCCTTCACCATCACACCGCAGCCGCTGGCGGTGATGACGATGGCTTCGCAACCCTGTTGCAACAGCGGCCACCACGCATCAATGTTGCGTTTGACCGCAATTACTGCGGCATCTTGTGCATTGAGGTGCTGGTCAAGGGCGCCGCAGCAACCGGCGTTGCCGGGGCGTAGCAACTGTATGCCGAGGCGGTCGAGTACGCGCGCCGTCGCCGCATTGATATTGGGCGACAGCGCAGGCTGTACGCAGCCATCCAGGATCAACATGCGGCGCGCGTGTGCCGTGTTCGGCCATGCGCCGGCGCTTTGTCGGGCGGGGATTAATCGGCGCAATGGCGCCGGCATGAGCGGTCTGATCAGTTGCCCTAATTTGAGCAGCGCGCCGAACAGCAGCCGATTGCTTAGCAGCTTGCGCAGTGCCCAGCGTTGCGTGTTTGCCCACAATCCGCGCGGGATATGCTGTTCGGCGATGTTGCGTCCGATGTCGAGCAAATGTCCGTATTGCACACCGGATGGACAAGTGGTTTCGCAGGCGCGGCAAGTCAAACAGCGGTCCAGATGCAGTTGCGTTTTCTCTGTGACAGGCGCGCCCTCCAGCATCTGTTTGATCAGGTAGATGCGCCCGCGCGGGCTGTCCAGTTCATCGCCGAGCAACTGGTAAGTCGGGCAGGTTGCAAGGCAAAATCCGCAATGCACGCAGCTGCGCAATATCCGGTCTGCCGCCTGACCGTCGGGTGTGTGTTTGATGAAATCGGCGAGGTTGGTTTGCATGAGCGATGTGTATGATTTCAGAATTCGTGGAACAACCGGCATGGATTGAAAATCCCATGTGGGTCGAAGTTATTTTTTATACGCCGCTGGATCGCCAACAGCGCAGGCGGCAGAGGATGGAAAACTCCGCAGTGTTTGTCGCCGCCGCGAAACAGGGTGGCTTGACCGCCTGCGGCAGCAGCAGCGTTTCGAATTATGTCAGGCGCTGCGTCGCTAAGCAGCCAGCGCAAAGCGCCACCCCACTCGATCATCTGTGTGCCTTGCAGTTTGAGTGTAGCAGCGGTGCTGGGCACGGACAGCCGCCACAGCGGCAGCGGCGATAAAACGAATGCCGCACGCTGTTCGCGGATGTCGCGCCAGAATGCCGTGTCATCCGCAACCCGTTCCCCGCCGAGTTTTCCGTGTGCTGCCTGGATGGCGCGCTGCGTGCCTTCTAGGCGGAGGGTCAATTGGCCATCCTGCCAGCAGGTGGCGCTCAGCGGCAGCGCTTGTCCGGCCCAGGTATTCATGCGCTGGATGGCAGCCTGTTGATCGCATGCGAAACGCAAGCTGAGCGCAGCAGCGGGCAGCGGCAATACTTTCAGCGAGACGTCGAGCAATATGCCCAATGTGCCCAGCGAGCCGGTCATCAGGCGAGATACGTCATAACCGGCGACATTCTTCATTACTTGGCCGCCGAATTTAAATTGCTGGCCGCGCCCATCGAGCATGCCGACGCCCAGCACGAAATCGCGCACCGCGCCGCTGTAGGGGCGGCGTGGGCCGGATAGCCCGCTGGCGACACAGCCGCCCAGCGTGGCATTTGGCCCAAAGTGCGGCGGCTCGAACGCCAGCATCTGGTTGTGCTCGCGCAGCAACTGTTCGATCTCGACTAGCGGTGTGCCGGCGCGTGCGGTCAGCACCAGTTCGGAGGGCGCGTAATCGATGACGCCGCGATGAGCTGTCACATCCAGTTTGGTGCCGCGTGGCTCGCCGCCATAGAAAGCCTTGCTGCCTGAGCCGCAAATATTCAGCGCTTCACGATGTGCTGCGGCATGCTGAACTTTTTCTATCAATTCGGTGATCATGTCGCGCTCAGAATCTGGGCAACTCAGGATGCTTCAACTGCCCGCCATGCACATGCATCGCGCCGAGTTCGGCGCAGCGATGCAGTTCCGGCACCGCCTTGCCCGGATTGAGCAGGCGCGCTTCGTCCCAGGCTTGCTTGATGCCATGGAACAGTGCCAACTCCGGCGCGCTGAATTGGCTGCACATCTGGTCGATCTTCTCTATACCGACGCCATGTTCGCCGGTGATGGTTCCGCCTGCGGCGATGCATAGCTCCAGAATTTTTCCGCCTAATTCTTCGGTGCGTTCCAGCTCGCCGGGAATGTTGGCGTCGTACAGAATCAGCGGGTGCAGATTGCCGTCACCGGCGTGGAATACATTGGCGACACGCAATCCGTACTCAGCAGAGAGTTCGCTGATGTGTTGCAGCACCTCAGGCAATTTGCGGCGCGGGATGGTGCCGTCCATGCAGTAATAATCCGGTGACAAACGTCCGACCGCAGGGAAGGCGGCCTTGCGTCCCGCCCAGAATTTCAAGCGTTCGGCCTCATCCACAGCCGTGCGTAAACTGGTCGCGCCGCTGCTTTTCAATATATCGTGCAGCAGCAACATCTGTTCCGACACCTCCTCGTTCAGACCATCCAGTTCGCATAACAGAATCGCGGCTGCATCGCACGGATAGCCCGCATGCACAAAATCTTCGGCGGCCTGGATTGCCAGCGTGTCCATCATCTCAAGGCCAGCGGGGATGATGCCCGCAGAGATGATATCGCCCACGGCTTGACCGGCTTTTTGCACATCGTCGAATGCGGCCAGGATCACTTGCGCGCGTTCCGGCTTGGCTAACAATTTCACGGTCACTTCGGTGGTTACCGCCAACATGCCTTCCGAGCCGGTGAGCAGAGCCAAAAAATCATAGCCCGCGCTGTCGAGCGCCTCGTTGCCAATCTCCAGGATTTCGCCTTCGATGGTGATGACTCGCAAGCGCAGCAGGTTATGCACGGTGAGGCCGTATTTCAGGCAATGCACGCCGCCGGAATTTTCCGCGACGTTGCCGCCTATGGTGCAGGCGATCTGGCTGGAGGGATCGGGCGCGTAATACAACTGATAAGGTGCAGCTGCCTGCGAGATGGCCAGATTGCGCACGCCCGGTTGTACTTTGGCAGTGCGTGCTTCGGCGTCGATGGAGAGAATGTTTTTGAAGCGCGCCAGCGAAAGGATCACGCCGTTGCCCAGCGGCAATGCGCCGCCCGACAGGCCGGTGCCCGCACCGCGAGCCACCACCGGAACTGCATTTTGGTGACAGAGCTTCAGTATTTGCTGTACCTGTGCTTCGGTCTCCGGTAGACACACCGCCATGGGTAACTGGCGATAGGCGGACAAGCCGTCGCATTCGTAGGGATGCAAATCCTCAGGCTCGACCAACAGGGCGTGTTCGGGCAAGGTAGCGCGCAGCAAGTCAAGGAAGTCGGCGTTCATGATTGAGTGTGCGTCAGCGTGAAGCCGTCATGATATACCAGCCAGACGGCGATAAGCCGTGGCCAGCGCATCATCGTCGCCGACATTGCCGGGAAAAATCACTACCGGCATTTCGGCGTAGCGCGGGTGATCGGACGGACAGCGCACCACCGAGCAGCCCGGCAAAATCTGCCCCAGCACCCGCGCAGATTTGAGCGCAAGGCCATCGGACAGCACGTCGTTCGACGTGATGCCGCCCTTGCTGATGAGAAAGCCCAGTGTGGTAGGCAGGCCGCGCACCACATCCATCAGCAACGCGGACACCTGTTCGCCGAACGCCAGGCGCGCAGCCTGGTCGGCAAAGCCGCGTTCGGCGCGGCTGGTATAGATCACCGGTGTTGTACCGGCAGCGTGGGCAAGCACGGCCTGCTGCAACACTTCTTGCAGCAATGCGGAACGTTCCGTGGCGATGCGATCCACGTCCACTTCGATGGACAGAATGCCCGATTCTTTCAACAGTTGATTCAGTTGCGCCGTGGTCTTCTTGACATGCGAGCCGACGATCACCGCGCCGGGTTTGCCGTTGCGCACGTACTGGCGCATGGCGCTGGCCGCCACAGGCTGGGGCGGCAATTGCGCCAGCGCGGTGAGCAGACTGGCGGCAGAGCGGAACAGGAAGCGCTTGCCGCTGGCGGCAGCTTTTTGCAATTGCGCGGCAAAGTGATTCAGGTCGGCCTGGGTTTCCGCATCCACCACGCAGCACACGTTGCCGTGCAGTCCCATCAGGCGCGCCGAGACATCGCCGCGTATTTCGGGTAGCAGAAAACGCTCGACCTGATTCGCCTTGATGCGCCCGGCGGTTTTTTCCTCGACATAATCTGGCAGATAGCCGGTGGAGTAACCAAACACCGAGTCGCGCGCGAATTCGGTCTGGTGTACAGGTGTGGCTACGCCATCGATCATCAGGTAATGGATGCTGTCGCGGGTGAAACGCCCGCCTTCAAAAAAAGCCGGGGTCAGAAAGTGCGCGTCGAAACCGCTATCGCCGCCCAACTCTGCGCTCATCACGTCGGTTTCCACCGGGTAATGACCGCGCAGTGTGGAGTCGGAACGGCTGACATAGATCGGGTTGAATTTCAGTCCTTGCGCGGCCAGTTCATTCAAGGTCAGCTTGAGGTTGCGGCATACTTTGCGCGTCACTGCGGCAGCACGCGCTGCACCCATGCCACGCGTGTTGGTCAGCACAAAGAACAGCGGCGCGTCATCCAGGAACGCGGTGCGCAGCGTGTCCTGATCCCAGCGCGTCAGCAGCAGGCAGGAATGTACGGTCTGCGAGCCGGTCGGGTCATCGTCGAGTACGATGATTTTGGTTTTGGTCATGATAATTCAGTCCGGATAGTTCATTAGGAAATTCAACCCATGCCCCCTCGCACGCTCTCCCCCTTTGGAAAAGGGGGATCAAGGGGGATTTTTTGTATCCGTGCAATGTTTAAATCCCCCCTCACCCCCCTTTTCCAAAGGGGGATGCCACGTTGTTGTCCAACTCACATCTACACGTCTAATGGACATCCGCGTTCAACCCAACATCGCCGTCGCTCTTGCCAGCATCGCGTCTGCAGTCAGGCCGTTGAAGGCCATGATCTCCCCGGCGCTGGCGGTGGTCTCGCCACGCTTCCAGGCCATCACATCACGGCGTGCAGCTCGGGTGCGCAGCAGCACCGGTTCGAGCGGCCCGGAAGGCCCGCCGGATACAGCGATCAGCGCATCGCCGTCGAACAGCGCGTTGAAGTGATCGTCGTCCATGAAGGCGTTGTCCGGTTCCGACACGGTATCCCACGCTACATCGCTCGGGCGATACAGGCGGCGCGGATTGGCTATGCTGACGATGCGCACGCGATGTCCGGCGGCTTCCAGTTTGTCTTTCGCTTCGAATACCGGCAGCAACACCATGTCGCCGGTCACTGCGAATACCACGGTCTTTTTTCCGGCGGTTCTTTCATGCACGGCGCTTTCATATATTGTCGCCGCGCCATCCGCGATGCCCCGGCGCGCCTGTTCCAGCGTGGTGTACACCGGCAAAGTACTTTTGGAGGCGATCACGATGATGCCCTTGTTGTAGGTGCCTAGCGCCCATTCATACGCGGCCTGAATCTGGTTGGCATCGCAGGGAAACAAGGGATAGACGTTGCCGTTGCGCATCTGCGCCGCGAAGTAGTTCTCGATCTCCGGGCGTTGATGGGTCCAGCCGTTGCGGCCTTGTTCCAGCGCGCCTGCGGTGAACATGCACACCAGCGAAGGCGTCTTGCGGCGCAATTCCGCCATCGCCTGAGTGACCGTTTGCACGATCGGCCAGCCGTTGATGGCGAAACTTTCATAAGACAGCCAGATGGAACGCGAACCGAACAAAGCCAGCCCTACCGCCAAGCCTGCGCAGGCATCCTCGTTGAGCGGCTCGTAAACCTGTCCGGCTGGGCCTTGGTGGTATAGATCATCCTGTACCGGATGGCGGATCTTGAGTGCGACGTTGATGTTCGCCATCGCCGATGCCTCGTTGCCGTCCGCGTTGGTCACCACGAAATTCTTGTCGTGTTGACCAACGAATGCGACCAGTGCGCCGAATGCAGTAGCCGGTACCTGCTTGTCACTCAACGCGAATTCCTTGATCGGCAAGGGCGGCAAGCTGGGGAGTGGCAATACATGCTCAGTGACTGCCGTCTTTGCAGACGGGCCGCCGCCAGCACGCGAGAAGTTGTCGCGCACGATCTGCCAGGCTTGCGGGTTGAGCGCACGGCGCTGCAGGGCGGTAACGATATGTTCTGCATCCAGCGTGTCGGCGGGGTACAGGTTGTGCGACTTGGCGCCGAGTTTGTGTACGCCGCTGCCCTTTAATTGTTTCAGGATGATTGCGGTGCGCGCGCCGCCCAAGGCGCTTTTCGCTGCGGCATCGGTCGCTTGCAACACCGCGGCGGCAAAGGCCAGACGCTGCTTGTGCGAAAACAGGCTGCTGTCCACATAGGCGCCGGATTGATTCCGGTCGTCAAAATCCTTGGCGTTCACCAGCAATACTTTCTCGAAACCGTGGCCGCGCCAGTAGGCGATCATTTCTTCGTTGCTCCATGTGGTGCACATGGAGTGGTGCTCCTGGCTGTAACCGTTCCAGATCAATGCCGGGAGAAAGTTCGTCACTGTCGGGTAGGCGGTATTGAAATGCATCATGCTGTTCAGTACATAAGGCTCGCCCATGCCGCCATCGCCTATGGTCACCGGGAATAATGTGCCGGGATGCAGGAAGGCGCCCGCCATGGCGAAATGTTGTCCTTGTCCCAACGGACCGGCTGGTGCCAGCAGTCCGGGAATCGCGCCGGACAAATGGCCGAGCAGGCCGTGCTTTTCGCGGAAACGCTCGCGCATGTGCTGCACGGTGGTGATGCCCATCTCTTCAAGAGAGCTATCCAGGAACATCGCCGAATAAAAGCCCGGTGCGTGGTGGCCAACTTCGGTAACGATGTTGGTGTGGCCGAGCATCACCAGTGACGCGTAAACCTCGGCGCTGGAGGCGAAGCCGCCGGGGTGGCCGGAAGATTTTGCCGCGCAGATTTGCAAGGTCAGATAGCGCAAGGCATCGGCGGCCAGCAGCGTCTGATAGGCCGCCGCCGGGTCGGCGGCATCGCTGATTGCTTGGGCATGGGCCGCGATGGCCGGTTGTGAGGCGTGTTCGGCAAAGCCCGGCCAAGCGGGGGCGAAATACTGGATGCCCTGGCAAAAAGCCGGGATGGCCTCGGTTTCAGTATGGGCAGTACGGGCGGGTTGGTTCATGATGGACTCCAAAAATTAATGTGAGCTCATCTTACGGCGAGAAACATCTTTTCACAATACAGTTTCAATTTCATAATATGAAATATAAAAAACAGGCATAATGCGCAATATGAAAAAAACCAGACCCCCCGCAGTTACCTCCCCGATACAGGTCATCGACCGTATGGTTTCCTTGCTCGACGCGCTTGCCGCAGAAGGCAGCACGTCATTGAAAATACTCGCGGCGGAAACCGCACTGCATCCATCCACGGCATTCCGCATCCTCGATTCGATGATCCGGCATGGCCTGGTCAGGCGCGATGAAGCCGGGGCGTACCTGCTCGGGCCGCATTTGCTGCAATTGGCCGCGCAAGCTCGCGTCGGACTGGATCTGCGCGCCATCGCGCGGCCGGAAATGGAATGGCTGCGCGATCAGATCGGCGAGACCGTGAATCTCACCGTGCGCCAGGGGGATGAAGTGGTTTATGTCGAACGCGTCAGTCCGCAACGCATGATGCGCGTGGAACAGGTGATCGGCAGCCGCGCCCCGCTGCATGTCACCGCAGTGGGCAAGCTGATGCTGGGTGAGGCCGGCGAGAGCGCGATCAGCGATTATGTGCGGCGCACGCGCTTGCCTGCCTACACCGTGAATACGCGCAGTAATCGCAAACAGTTGCTGGACGATATTCAAACCAGTCGCGCGCGCGGCTATGCGTTGGATGATGAGGAGGCCGAACTCGGCGTGGGTTGCATCGGCGTGCTGGTGCATGATGCAAGCGGCGCAGTGATCGCCGGTGTTTCTGTTTCCGCGCCGCTGGAGCGGCGAAAACTCGCCTGGGCAGGATTGGTTCAGGAAACCGCACGCCGTATCTCGGCGCGCATGGGCTATGCCGGTTAGCAGTTGGTTGAAAAACTACTGGTGAAACAACTAGCCATCTGACTAAGCTGCCAAAGAACGGCAGCCAAGTCATTGGTTATGCGCTTGCCAATACGGCGTTGCAAAAGACCTCAAAATGCTCATGTATACCCACATACATTCCGCTTTTTCGGCCTTTTGTGCCTTGTCTTGGCTGCGCTCGCTACGTTTTTCAACAAACTGTTAAGCTGCGCGAAAGCGAAGATCGTCTCAAGGCAATTTTGCGGGGGAATGATGAGCAGCATCTGGGACGAACGCTACGCGATGGACGGCTACCTGTTCGGCACGCAGCCGAATGCCTTTCTGTTATCGCAACAGGCTTTTCTGAAACAGGGCACGAACTGTCTCGCCGTGGCCGATGGCGAAGGGCGCAACGGCGTGTGGCTGGCGGAGCAGGGCTTGCGGGTGTGGTCGGTGGATATGTCTGCGGTGGCATCAGCCAAGGCTAAGAGACTGGCACGGCAGCGCGGGGTTGAACTCAAAACCGAAGTGGCGGATTTGCTGAACTGGGAGTGGGGCGACAACCGTTTCGATGTCGTTGCAGCCATCTTCATTCAGTTCGCCGGACCGGAACAGCGCGAGCAGATGTTTGGCTATATCAAGCGCTGCCTGAAACCCGGCGGGCTGTTATTGCTGCAAGGCTACACGCCGCGCCAACTCGAATATGGCACCGGCGGTCCGCCGCTGGCGGAAAATCTTTATACCGAACCCATGCTGCGCAGTGCTTTTGCCGATTGGGGGATTCTGCATCTGCGTGAGCACGATGATGTTATCAACGAGGGCGTGGCGCATCACGGTATGTCGGCGTTGATCGATCTGGTGGCGCGTAAACCTTAAACCTTGCTGCGCGCCCACCGCATAATTCCGCCGACATCCATCGCATCAGCCTGACGCGTGGCGCAGAATTCAGGCGAAGCGCATGGAAAGATCAATTGCTTTCACATCTTTGGTCAGCGCGCCGACCGAGATGCGGTCCACCCCGGTCAATGCGACTTCGCGTAAATTCTCTTTTGTGATTCCGCCGGAAGCTTCCAGTTCAGCTCGTTTGGCAGTATGTTGGACAGCAGCGCGCAATCCATCCAGATCAAAGTTATCGAGCAAAATCAACTTGGCCCCGGCATTGAGAGCCTCATCCAGATCGGCCAGATTCCCCACTTCGATCTGCACGCTGATGCCCGGTCTGGCCATGCGGAACGCCTGTTCCAATACGGGTTTGATGCCTCCCGCCGCAGCGATGTGATTTTCCTTGATCAGAATGCCATCGAATAAACCGATGCGCTGGTTATGTCCGCCGCCAGTGCGTACCGCGTATTTTTGCGCCACGCGCAGTCCGGGCAGGGTCTTGCGCGTATCCAGAATTTTAGCCCGAGTGCCCGCCACCAATTCGACATAGCGTCGCGTCAGCGTGGCGGTAGCGGAAAGCAACTGCAAAAAATTCAGTGCGCTGCGTTCGGCTGTCAGCATCGCACGCGCATTGCCGCGAATCTCACACAGCGTTTGGTTGGCGCTTATCGCATCGCCATCCTGTGACAGCCAGGTAATCATGCAATCCGGGTCGAGCGCCTTGAAGCAGCCGTCAAACCAGGCCGTGCCGCACAGTACCGCATTTTGCCGCGTGATGACGGTGGCTTGTGCTTGTGCCTGTTCGGGAATCAGTTGCGCGGTGAGGTCATTTTCTGCCAGTGCCGCGTAGCGGCTCTCAATCCCCCTCTCCCCCATAGAGGAGAGGGGGCACACATCTTCATCCAGCGCGGCGGCAACATTGGCAAGTATGTGTGGGGAAAGATCGTGCTGGCCGGTCATGTTATGGAAGCTTTTAAAAATATGGATTTCATTCCAGGCACTGTCATAGCCAATAGTCGTTGATGTACTTTTCGCCCTTGTCGCAGAAGAATGTGACGACATGTTCGACCTTGTGTCGCTCGCGCAATTCTCGCGCGGCGATCAGGTGCGCGCCCGACGATGGCCCGACGAAAATGCCATGTTCGCGCGCCAGGCGGCGCATTTCCAGCACGGCATCTGCGGAATCGACCGTAACGATCTCATCCAGCAGGTCACGATGGCGTTGAATGATGCCGGGCACGAACCCGTCGGCGATGCCCTCGATCAGGTGTTTGGCGATTTCGCCGCAGAGTATGGTGCACGACTCGCTCGGTTCAAGCGCGACCACCTTGCACGCCGGGTTAACCGCCTTGAACGCCTGGCCTACGCCGATGATGGTGCCGCCGGTACCTACGCCGCCGACTACCGCATCCGGCAACACGCCCGCTGGCAGTTGCGCCAGTATCTCTTGTCCCAGCCATTCACGGTTTTCATCCACGTTCCATTCATTATCGAATTGTTGCGGCGCAAAATAACCGGGCAGCTTGCCGATCTTGCGTACTTCGGCCAGCGCATCGGTGACATGAAAATCGCCGATGATGCGCACCTCGGCCCCATATGCCCGTGAAATCGCAGTGCGCTCCTGACTCATGCCATTGGGCATCAGCACCAGCATCTTGTAACCCTTGACCGCAGCCACCATGCTCATGGCATTGCCGGTATTGCCGCTGCTTGCTTCCACAATGGTGTCGCCCGGTTTTAATAGCCCTTCACGCTCGGCGCGCTCGATCATGTATTTCGCAATACGCGCCTTGATCGAACCCGATGGGTTGAGAAATTCCAGCTTGACCCAGATACCGTCAATTTGAATCAGGGGTGTTGAGCCGATAGCGTCCAGAATAGTTTGCATGATGGAGTAACCTCAAAAGATTGGGAATGGTGGCAGCGCAATGTTGTGTAGTATATAAGGAAGATACGCAGACTTGAAATTTTTCAAGCCTTCCCCCATTTAGTGTCGTGAATTTGTTCCGTTATTTCTGATTCACGACACTAGCCTGCAATCGGGTTCAACTTAGGAGTGCATCATGCGTTTCGATAAATTTACTACCAAGTTCCAGCAAGCATTATCCGATGCGCAGAGCCTGGCCGTTGGCGCGGATAACCAGTTCATCGAGCCGCAGCATTTACTGCTGGCGCTGCTCAACGATGCCGAGAGCGGGGCGGGATCGTTGCTGGCGCGCGCCGGAGCAAATGTCGGCGGTCTGAAACCCGCCCTGCAAGAGGCGGTTGAGCGCCTGCCCAAGGTGGAAGGCCATGGCGGCGAAGTGCAGGTCGGGCGCGACTTGTCCAATCTGCTCAACCTCACCGACAAAGCCGCGCAAAAACGCGGCGATGAATTCATCGCCTCGGAGATGTTTTTGCTGGCCGCTTGCGATGATAAGGGCGAGGCTGGGCGCTTGCTCAAACAGCATGGCGTGGCGCGTGCGCCGCTGGAGCAGGCCATCACCACCGTGCGCGGCGGTGAGTCGGTCGGCAGCGCCGAATCCGAAGGCCAGCGCGAGACGCTGAAAAAATACACCATTGATCTGACCGAGCGCGCGAGGCTAGGCAAGCTCGACCCGGTGATCGGGCGCGATGATGAGATTCGCCGCGCGATCCAGGTGTTGCAACGCCGCACCAAGAACAATCCGGTGCTGATCGGCGAGCCGGGCGTGGGCAAGACCGCCATCGTGGAAGGTCTGGCG
>VFLG01000010.1 GCA_009885195.1 Gallionellaceae bacterium | reverse complement strand
GATGCGTTACCCAATTTTCGCAACCTGGGCGTGGCTTTGCGCAGCCTGCTGCTGGTCAATGGCATGGTGTTGCTGGCTGTCGCTGCAAAGGCGGTGTCCTGGCAGGATTTGGCACAGAACATGATCGACCTGTCGGCTCTGCTGCAGCCGTCCTTGTTGCTAAATTTGTTGCTGCTGTACCTGTTTAATCCGTGGTTAGCGCGGTTGAGCTATGGGCAGGGTGGCGGCGCAGTGCTGTTATTGGTCATGGTCAATACGCTGGTGGTTTACCAATTTGGTGGCGAGCTGTATGGTTCAACGGCGGAGCACGGGTATTTCCACTCGTTGCGCACGGCTCTGGTAGCCGGTGTTATTGCTGCCGTGCTGCTGGCTTATTTCAGGCTGCGCGCCCAAGTGCTTTCCCCATCCCTGCATGAGGCGCGCTTGCAGGCTTTGCAGGCGCGCATCCGCCCGCACTTCTTGTTCAATACCATTAATGCCGTGCTTGGTATTGTGCGCGCCGATCCCAAGCGCGCCGAAACCGCGCTGGAGGACATGGCCGACCTGTTCCGCATGGCGATGGCGCAGAACGGGGATCAGGTTGCTGTGCTTAAAGAGGTAGAATTTGCGCGCCAATATCTCGCGCTGGAACAATTGCGTCTGGGCGAGCGCCTCAAGGTGAACTGGCAAGTGCAGGACTTGCCGGATGATGCGCTGATGCCGCCGCTGATCTTGCAGCCGCTGCTGGAGAATGCCGTGTACCACGGCATCGAGCCGCTCACCGCAGGCGGAGAAATAGACATAAAGCTGTATCGCAATACCAATGAAATTCATCTTGACGTGCGCAATCCGCGCCAGGCACAAAACGACCGGCATGACGGCAACAAAATGGCACTGAGCAATATCCGCCAACGCCTGGCTCTGCAATTTGATGTGGAAGCGCAGTACACCGTGGAAACCGGCAAGGATTTTTATCACGTGCACATCACGTTGCCTTATATGCGGGAGGAAAAGAAATGAGGGCATCTCTAAAAATCCAATTTTCGTCGCCATACTGCGTTGCTCACAAAAAATTACTCCTTACATATAAAGCATATGCCGCGTCGCAATTTTTTGCTCGCGCCTTGTCTGGCTTAGAAACTTGAATTTTTAGAGGTGCCCATGAGCGTTGTTGAACTCCCCCTGGCCGTGTTCGTGGTGGACGACGAGCCGCCCGCCCGCAATCGCCTGAAGGATCTGCTCACCGATTGCGCCGGACAATTGCCGCTGGAAATGGTGGGCGAAGCGGGCAACGGGCGGGAGGCGCTGGATAAATTATCAGCAACCCGCGCCGATGTGGTGCTGGTAGATATTCGTATGCCGCAAATGGACGGCATCGAGCTGGCGCAACACCTCAACAAACTGCCCCATCCACCGATCATTATCTTCACCACCGCCTTTGACGCTTATGCCATCAAGGCCTTTGAACTGCATGCCGTTGACTACTTGCTTAAACCCATCCGCCTCAGGCGCTTGTTTGATGCGCTGGTGCGCGCGCGCACTGCCGTGCCGATGCGCACCGAAGAGTTGCAGAGCATTCTCACCGAACCACGCAAGAATTTATCTGTGCATGAACGCGGCAAGATTTACCTGATCCCGATTGAGGAGGTGCTTTACCTGCGCGCCGAATTGAAATACATCACGGTGCGCACCGCTCAGCGTGAGTATCTGATTGAAGAAGCGCTGGCGGCGCTGGAAAAAGAGTTCGCGTCACGCTTCGTGCGCATCCACCGCAATTGCCTGGTGGCAAAAGAGCAGATTGCGGGTTTTGAAAAAGTCGCCGATGATGAAGGCGGTGAGACGCACTGGGCGGTCAGGCTCAAGGGTTTGGAGGAGAAACTGGCGATCAGCCGCAGGCAGCAATTCATAGTGAAGGAATTTGCTTAGCGGGGTGTTGCAAAGGGCGTTTCTATAAATTCAAAATCTTGAGCAACGCAGTATCGCGACGGAGTTTGGATTTATAGAGATGCCCTAAAGCCACTACGCCCGTTTGAGCTAAATGGCATGGCTGTGGTAAAGTACGCGCATGATTTTATTGGGATTGATCGAGACATGGTTAAGCAACGCACACTAAAAAAAGCGGTGCAGGCGACCGGGGTGGGGTTGCATACCGGCGAGCGGGTTGACCTGACCTTGCGCCCTGCGCCCGCCGATAGCGGCATCGTGTTCCGTCGCGTGGATCTGTCCCCGGCAGTGGAGATACGTGCCGAGGCGCATGCCGTGCATGACACCCGTTTATCCACCTGCCTGGAAGCGAATGGCGTGCGTGTGGCCACCATCGAGCACCTGATGTCTGCCTGCGCCGGGCTGGGCGTGGACAATGCTTTCGTTGATCTGAACAGTGCTGAAATTCCCATTATGGACGGCAGTGCCGGGACGTTTATTTTCTTGCTGCAATCCGCGGGCATGGTCGAACAATCCGCGACCAAGAAATTTATCCGCATCAAAAAAATGGTGGAGGTCAAGGATGGCGACAAGTGGGTACGCTTCGAGCCCTTTAACGGTTACAAGTTGGGGTTCACCATTAACTTCACTCATCCGGTGTTTGCCGCCACCCGGCAAAGTGTGACGATAGATCTGGGTGAACACTCCTATATTAAGGAAGTCAGCCGGGCCCGCACCTTCGGTTTCATGCAGGATGTCGAAAACATGCGCGCCCAGGGACTGGCGCTGGGGGGCAATCTGGACAACGCCATCGTGATGGACGAATACCGCATTATCAACCCCGACGGCCTGCGCTTCGAGGATGAATTCGTCAAACACAAAGTGCTGGATGCCATCGGCGACCTGTACCTGCTCGGGCATCCGTTGATCGGCGCATTCTCCGGTTACAAATCCGGGCATGCCCTCAACAATGCCCTGCTGCGCGCCTTGCTGGCCGATGACCAGGCGTGGGAATTCGTGACTTTCAGCAAGCCTGAGGAAGCACCGGCGTTCTTGCGCTTGCAGTTGCAGGCCGCTTGATTACGCACCCCCGGCAAGCGCGAGTAACAAGAGGAATATTATGCTCATCTTGCGTTTGATACTCATGCTGGCTGGCCTCTCCATCCTGTTGTGCGGCGGGATGTATCTATTTACCCGGAATCGCCGCTATCTCAGGATAGCCTGGCAGATTGTATATTTCGTTATTTTCGTGCTGTTGGTGTTCGGGTTGTTGTTTTTGCTGGGCTCTATGTATTGATAGTCTGGCGCATTTTGGGATGACGCACTTTCATCCCCGCCCCTTATTTTTCTTGGCCAACCGTTGCAACGCGCTTTTCAACGACGAATCCGGTAATTTTTCAGCCGAGGCCATCAGCCGTTCTTGCCCTGTAGAGCTCAGCGCAGCGGGGGAGGTGGCGGGGGCGATGGGCGGCAAGACAACTTGCACCTTGACTTGAATTGCAGTAACCTCGTGCCCCCCCTGTTGAAACAGTTGAGCCAGTCTTGGGGCAAGTTGGCGTAATTTGGCAGCCACTGCGCCATTGTCCGCAACGAGCGTCAGGGTTTGTTGGTCAAGTTGCATCACATGGCTGGTGCGTGCCAGGGAGGGCGGGGCGACTTGTTCATAATGCCGCTGCAACGCGAGTAACTGCGCTATCTTGTGCGATAGTTGGCGCAATTCCTGACTGGCGTCGAAGTATGAGTTTAATCGTTGTGACACTGCATCAGCTTAATACAGAAAGAGGAATATGAATATTATTCTAGTTTCCCATCGTTTTGCAAAAGCTCGTAGTATTACCATCGGCGGTCAACAGGTGTTGATGATTGCGATATTGGTTTCGGGCCTGTTTTTGACAGCCGTATTTGCGGCGCAGTACGCTATTGTCCGCTTCCAGCCGGGAGCGTTGAGCGGTGAGATGCGTGCCTGGCTGGCCACGGTGCAAGCCGAGGGCGATCTGAAGCGGCAAACCTATATGCGCGAAGGCATGGATACCATGGCCATGCGGCTCGGCCAGATGCAGGCCGAGTTGTTGCGTTTGGACGCGCTCGGTGTGCGCCTGGCCAAGTTGAGTGGAATGAAGCCACAGGAGTTCGACTTTACTAAACCTCCGGCTCAGGGCGGTCCCTTTATTCCGGTTATACCGGCCACGCAGCAAAATATTTCCCTATCCGGCATGAACCAGCAATTGTCCAGCCTGTCGGTGTTGCTTAACGACCGCAATGACAAACTGGTGGCGCTGGAAACCCTGTTGAAGCAGGATATGCTCAGCAAGAAACAGTTTATTTCCGCAGCCCCGATTAATGGCGGCTGGTATTCCTCCAACTTTGGTTGGCGTATCGACCCCTTTACCGGCCAGAACGCGATGCATGAGGGGGTGGACTTTGTGATGCCGGAAGGTTCATCCATTCATGCTGCGGCTGGTGGCATAGTGGTGTATTCCGATTACCATGTGCAGTATGGTAATATGGTCGAAATTGATCACGGGCGTGATGTTGTTACGCGCTATGCGCATGCTTCCGGGCTGCTGGTTAAAGTCGGACAGGTGGTGCGGCGCGGACAGGAGATTGCCAGGGTGGGTAACACCGGACGCTCTACCGGTAGCCACCTGCACTTTGAAGTGAGATTCAAGGGTGTCGCCCAAAACCCCAAGCGCTTCCTGCCAAGTGCCGAGAGTTAGTTGATCGGCGGGGATTTCATGTAAGGGTGAGGTGTGGTTGCCTCACCCTTTTTATTTAGGGCGGCGCCATCCTCCGCGCAATGATATAGAAATTCAGAATTAATACCCAGAAAATATCACTATGATTTCCAATTTACTAAGCAGAATTTTTGGCAGCCGCAATGACCGGTTACTCAAACAATATCGTCAGTCCGTGTTGGCGATTAATGCCCTTGAGGCCGGGTTGGCGCAGTTGTCGGATGAAGATTTACGCGGCAAGACCGGGGTTTTCAAACAGCGTGTTGGCCAGGGCGAGCCGCTTGATGCCCTGTTGCCGGAGGCGTTTGCCGTGGTGCGTGAAGCCGGGCGGCGCGTGTTGCAGATGCGTCACTTCGACGAGCAACTGATCGGCGGCATGGCTCTGCATTACGGCAAGATCGCGGAGATGCGCACCGGCGAGGGCAAGACCCTGATGGCGACCCTGCCCGCTTATCTGAATGCGCTGTCCGGATCGGGTGTGCATGTGGTCACGGTCAACGATTACCTGGCCGCCCGTGACGCCGAATGGATGGGGCGCCTGTACCGCTTCCTCGGCTTGTCAGTCGGTGTGATCCTGTCGCAAATGGAACATGCCGATAAACAGGTTGCCTATGCTGCCGACATTACCTACGGCACCAACAACGAATTCGGTTTTGACTACTTGCGCGACAACATGGCCACCCATGCTGGCGAGCGTTTCCAGCGCAAGCTGAATTACGCCATCGTGGACGAGGTGGACTCCATCCTGATAGACGAGGCGCGCACCCCGTTGATCATCTCCGGCCAGGCCGAAGACAACGTGGATATTTATGTGCGCATGGACAAGCTGGCGCCAAAATTGGTTCGCCAGCAGGAAGAGGAAGGTCCCGGCGATTACAGCGTGGACGAGAAAAGCCGGCAGATTTTGCTGACCGAAGAAGGCCACGAACACGCCGAACAGTTGCTGGCCCAGGCCGGGCTGTTGTCTGCCGGGGGCAGCTTGTACGACCCTTCCAATATTATGCTGATCCATCATTTGTATGCCGCGTTGCGTGCGCATACCTTGTATTTCCGCGACCAGCATTACGTGGTGCAGGACGGCGAGGTGGTGATTGTGGACGAATTTACCGGCCGCATGATGGCTGGGCGGCGCTGGTCCGATGGCCTGCACCAGGCAGTGGAGGCCAAGGAAGGGGTGCCCATCCAGAAAGAAAACCAGACGCTCGCCTCCATCACTTTTCAGAACTACTTCCGCCTGTACGGCAAGCTGGCCGGCATGACCGGCACGGCGGATACCGAAGCCTTCGAGTTCCAGCAAATTTACAGCCTGGAAACCGTGATCATCCCGCCGCACCTGCCCACGATACGCAAGGATATGATGGACAGGGTCTATCTCACCATGCGCGAGAAGTATCAGGCGGCGATCATAGACATTCAGGATTGTTACCAGCGCGGGCAGCCGGTGCTGGTCGGCACCACCTCGATTGAAACGTCAGAGCTGTTGTCGCAACTGCTGGAAAAAGAAAAGCTGCCGCACCAGGTGTTGAATGCCAAACAGCATGCGCGCGAGGCGGAGATCATAGCGCAGGCGGGCAGCCCCAAAATGGTCACCATCGCCACCAACATGGCGGGTCGCGGCACCGACATCGTGCTCGGCGGCAATGTGGAAAAGCCTATTGAAATTTTGCGCATGGACGAAAGCCTGGACGTTGAAACGCGCAATCAGCGCATCGCCAAATTGCGCGCCGAATGGCAACCGATACACGATCAGGTCGTGGCCAGCGGCGGCCTGCACATCATCGGCACCGAGCGCCACGAATCGCGCCGTGTAGATAACCAGTTGCGCGGACGTGCGGGCCGTCAGGGCGATCCGGGTTCCAGCCGCTTTTACCTGTCGCTGGAAGACCCGTTGCTGCGCATTTTTGCGTCTGATCGCGTGGCGGCAATCATGAATAAATTCAAGTTGCCGGAAGGGGAGGCCATCGAGCATCCCTGGGTGACGCGCGCCATCGAGAACGCGCAGCGCAAGGTCGAAGCGCGCAACTTCGACATGCGCAAACAGATACTCGAGTACGACGACGTGGCCAACGAGCAGCGCAAGGTCATCTATCAGCAACGCAATGAATTGCTGGAGAGCGTGGATATTTCGGAAACGATCGCGGCCATGCGCGATGCGGTGATGAACACCATGATCAGCGAATATATTGTGCCGGAAAGCATGGAAGAACAGTGGAATGTTGCGGCGCTGGAAAACGCGCTGATTGCCGAATTCCAGCTAACCCTGCCGCTTGCGCAATGGCTGGAGCAGGATAAAAAGCTGGATGAAGTTGGTTTGCGTGAACGCGTGGTGCAAGCCGCGCAGCAACAGTACCAGGCCAAGGTGGATCAAGTCGGTGGTGAGGTGGTGCATGGATACGAGCGCATCATCATGCTGCAAAGCCTGGATACCCACTGGCGCGAACATCTGGCGGCACTCGATCATTTGCGCCAGGGCATCCACCTGCGCGGCTATGCGCAGAAAAATCCCAAGCAGGAATATAAGCGCGAGGCATTCGAGCTGTTTTCCGGCATGCTGGAATCAATCAAGCTCGATGTCACGCGCATACTGATGAACGTGCAGATCCGCAGCGAAGAGGATGTTAAAGCTGCGGAAGCTCCTGCGGCACCGGAAAACGTGCAGTACCATCACGCCGATTACGACGAGGCGTTGGCTTCGACCGGTGGTGAAGAAGAGCACAAGCCATTTGTGCGTCCGGATGCCAAGGTTGGGCGCAACGACCCCTGCCCATGCGGGTCGGGAAAGAAATACAAGCAGTGCCACGGCAAACTGAATTAAAAATCCGCTAAAGCCGCGCTGGCGGTGTTGAAGCTGGACTCAAAATCCTCATGTACTTCTGTGTACATTCCGGTTTTTCGCCCACCTTCGCCTTGCCATCATCGGCTTGATCGGATTTTTAGAGGTATCATTAGAAAAACTTTTTTGGGAGAGGGCTATGACGACAGACGACCTGATTTTGCAGACCCTGCGCAATTCCACATTGACCGAGGAGTTGCGTGACGCGGAGATTGAGGCATTGGCCGGTATCATCACGGTGCATGAATACAAGAAAGGGGAATTCCTGCTCCAGCCCGGTGACAGCAGGCTCATAAACTCGTTGATGATACTTGCCTCGGGCAAGGTGGAGGCGACTGCCACCCTGGGCGGCGAGAAAGCCACCTTGCATCTTCTGCAGCCCGGTGATCTGGCTGGTATCATCACCTTTGTTGGCGGGACTGCCGCGCAGATCAGCGCCACCGTGGTCGCCAAGACCAACTGCAAGGTGTTGCTGCTGGAGCGCTCGCGTCTCGAATCTTTCCTCAGCACCAACCCCGCCATCGTGTACTACGTGATGCGCGGCGTAGTGCGCCATGTACATGGCATCGTGCGGCGCATGAATATGCAATCGGTGGAAATGAGCAACTATATATTCCAGCAAGGCGGACGCTACTAGAACCAGTTCCAGATGTCGCTGAAGGGCGCATCGCGGCGTTAAAAGTGGCCTCAAAATGCTCACATACTATTTGTATGCTGCGCTTTTTCGGCCACTTTTGCCTTGCGCTGCATCCCTTGATCGACATCTTGAACAGGTTCGTGGCAGTTGTAGAATGCTTCTGCTATCGCTGCGTCATTCATTAAACTGAATAGGATTTTTTATGCCAGTCAATCTGCAAGCCCCTGCCGCAAACTCCCTGCTGCCCATCAAAGGCGTGCTGCTGGGTACAGCGGAGGCGCACATCAAAAAGCCCGACCGCAAGGATTTACTGGTCATGCACCTGTCCGCACAAGCCACGGTGGCGGGGGTATTCACGCAAAACCGTTTCTGCGCCGCGCCGGTCATTGTGGCGCGGGAACATCTGGCGGCAGGCAAGGGCGTGCGTGCGCTGGTGGTCAACACCGGCAATGCCAATGCGGGTACTGGAGAGCAGGGCTTGGCTGCGGCGCGTGCCACCTGCGCCGAAGTCGCCAATCTGCTGGACTGCGAGGCAGAGCAGGTGCTGCCATTCTCCACCGGCGTGATCATGGAAGCGTTGCCGCTGGCCAAGCTGGTTGCCGGGTTGCCGGGCTGTATGGCCGATCTGCGCGAGGATAACTGGTTCAACGCCGCGCACGCCATCATGACCACCGACATCGTGGCCAAGGCCGTGTCCAAACAAATCATGCTCGATGGCGTGAAGGTCACCGTCACCGGCATCGCCAAAGGCTCCGGCATGATTCACCCCAACATGGCTACCATGCTCGGTTACATCGCCACCGATGCGGCGGTGGCGCATGCGCAGTTGCAAAAAATGGTCGCCCATGCCAGCGATGTTTCGTTCAACTGCATCACCGTAGATGGCGATACCTCTACCAACGACGCCTTGATGCTGATCGCCACCGGCACGAGTGACGCACCCGCCATCACCGATTTCCACGGCGCGGGGTTCGCACAATTACAAACAGCCATTACTGAAGTTGCCACACTGCTGGCGCAAGCCATCGTGCGCGATGGCGAAGGTGCGACCAAGTTCATTACCGTTAAAGTTGAGGGCGGCAAGAACGAAGCCGAGTGCAAAAAAATCGGCTACGCCATCGCCCGTTCCCCGCTGGTGAAAACCGCCTTTTTCGCCTCCGATCCCAACCTTGGGCGTATCCTCGCCGCGATCGGCTATGCGGGGGTGGATGATCTGGATGTGGCCGCGCTCAAACTGTATCTCGATGAGGTGCTGGTCGCCGAACACGGCGGTCGCGCTGCCAGCTACCGCGAGGAGGACGGTCAGCGCGTGATGCAGCAGAGCGACATCACGATACGCGTGGTGCTGGATCGCGGCAATGCTGCCGCGACGTTGTGGACGTGCGATTTTTCTTATGACTATGTCAAGATTAACGCCAGCTACCGGAGTTAGGTTTTTGGGCGCGATAAATCGCGCCCCTACCTCTCATCCGGCATCACGGCAATGCATGTTCCTCAAAAAGAAGTTATAGTCACACGCCCAAGGCCTATCTTGTCAAGCCGGTTCCCGAAGCGGGTCTGTGCGCGGAGCAGAGAGGAGCGAAAATGCAAAGCCGCAAATTATTTCATGCCGTTCGACCATTCATCTCGGCTTTAGCTGCCATTGCTACTGCCACCGTTCTCGTTTTTGCAATCTACTTTACCCAACTCGGCCCGCAATGGATTACCTTTCTGACCGGGGTTCTGGTGGCCGCGATACTTGCCGAGGCAACACGCAGGTCGCGCGCGGAGTGGGTTGTCACGCGCCGCACGGCGCAATTATCGTCGGTAAAGGACAAACTCGAACGCGAAACACAACTTCGTAAAACAACCGAAAAAGAAGTTGCCGCCGCAAAACCGAGACTGCATTTGATCGACGAGGTATTGCCGACCATGGTTGTGCTGGTAGATATAGAGGGGCGTTGCCTATACCACAACCGGGCATTTCTGGACTGGTCGCGCCTGCAACCGGAACAGGTCAAGGGCCGGCATATGCGCGATGTGCTGGGCGTCAAGGTCTACCAGGAAACAGCAGCCGTGATCCGCCAGTCTTTGAGTGGGCAAGCTGTGCATTATAAACGGACGCAGAAAATGCCGGATGGCGCGGTCTACAGCTTGTCCATTGAACATCTCCCGCAGTTTGGAGAGGATGGCAAAGTTACCGGGTTCTACATGCTGATTAACGACATCACCGAACCCGGCGATGTGCGCGTGCCAGCCCAGCCTGAATCATCGGCTGATCAAAACATGTTGGCCGACTCCCACCCGGAACAAATTACCGCGCAGCAAGATGCAGACCGGATCAGGATGGCCATCGAGAAAGGCGAATTCAGTCTATTTTGCCATCTGATTGCTCCCTTGGCAGTTAATTCCGGCGAGGCCGGGCACTACGAAATTCTGATCCGGTTGATGGAGGAAGAGGAAGGAATGATGCCGCCGGGGATGTTTTTTCCGCTGGCCGAAAAACATGGCCTCATGCCGCATCTGGACCGGTGGGTGGTGCAGCATGTTGCGGAATGGGTTGCGCTTCAAAAATCACAGGAGGGGCAGCGGGAAAGTTCGATGTTCTTCATCAACGTGTCGGAGGCCACGATAGCCGATCCCGGCTTCCCGGAATTTCTGCGGCTGACGCTGTTGGAATACGGCGTGCCCGGCGCCGCCCTGTGTTTTGAGATACCGGAATCTGAACTCGCCGCAAAAACTGCGGAGGTGGCCGAATTTGCGCGGCAGGTCAGACAGTGCGGCTGCCGTGTCGCGCTCAGCGGTTTCGGACGGGAGCTGGTTTCATTCGACCTGATTCGCGGCTTCCAGGTGGAATTCCTGAAAATTGACGGCAGCACTATTCTCGGCATTCTTCGCGATCCGGCGAAACTCGCCAAGGTAACAGCCATCAACCAGGTCGCAAAAAAGATCGGCGTCAAAACCATCGCGGAAATGGTGGAGAGCGAAGAGAGCATTGCCAAGCTGAGAGAAATAGGTATCGATTTTGCGCAGGGTTTTGGCATCTCGCGACCGCGACCTTTGGCGGGGTGATCTGTAGGGTGCAATGAAATTGCACCAATTGTTTATCATACGTCTGGTGCAATTCGCTGCGCTCATTGACACCTTACCACCCTAACCACCCTACCGATTAATGCTCGCCTTCATTCCAATTCATTGCTCTGACCATGCCTGAATATCGCCGCAATTTTGTTCCGGGAGGAACGTATTTTTTCACGGTGAATCTGTTGGAACGCCGTAACAATGATTTGCTGGTCAGGCATATTGATGTTTTGCGCGAGGCGGTGCGGGTTACGCGGCAATCCCATCCTTTCTATATCGCCGCATGGGTGGTGCTGCCCGAGCATATGCATTGCATCTGGACGTTGCCGCCGGGTGATGTTAATTACGTGAACCGCTGGCGGTTGATCAAGATGCGTTTTTCGCGCGCTATTCCGGGCACTGAGCCACTTTCCGCATCAAGGCTGAAACGCGGGGAGCGCGGCATTTGGCAGCGGCGGTATTGGGAGCATACCGTGCGCGACGAGCGGGATTATGCGGCGCATGTAGATTACATCCATATCAATCCGCTGAAGCATGGCTTGGTGCGGCGCTTGGCGGATTGGCCTTATTCGAGTTTTCATCGGATGGTGGCGGGCGGTGTTTATCCGGCTGATTGGGCGGGGGATGGATTGGCGGAGGGGTTGGGTTATGCCGATTGAATCGGGTGGCAACAATGCCGACAACGTAATTAACGTAGGGTGCAATGAGCTTGCGAATTGCACCAATCAATCCGGGCAACCCGGTGCAATTCGCTATGCTCATTGCACCCTACAGGGCATTCCCGAAAAGGTGATTGAGGTTGCCGCCGCCGTGCTGCAACGCCCGGACGGTTCCTTCCTGCTAGCCCAACGCCCCGCAGATAAAATATGGGCAGGCTATTGGGAATTCCCCGGCGGCAAGATCGAACCCGGCGAAACGCCTTACCATGCGCTGGTGCGCGAGTTGAGTGAGGAGTTGGGTATCACGGTTACAACCGCTTATCCGTGGGTGACGCGCGTGTTCGCTTATCCGCATGCGATGGTGCGGCTGAATTTTTTTCGCGTGACAGAGTGGAGCGGCGAGTTGCATCCGCATGAGGGGCAGGCGTTTTCTTGGCAGCCACCTGCTGCCCTTCGATACCTCAGGGCGAACGGGGATGATTCGGCAACGGTGTCCCCCATGCTACCTGCCAACGCACCCATCCTACACGCGCTGGAATTGCCGAATCTGTATGCCATCAGCAATGTGCAGGAGCTGGGCGAGCAGGAGTTCATGCGGAGGCTGGAATTTGCATTGCAGAATGGTTTGCGGCTGGTGCAGTTGCGTGAGAAAGATTATTCGCGCGAGGCGTTGCGGGCGCTGGCACTGAATATTTTGCCGCTGATGAAGCAGCACGGTGCACATTTGATCATCAACGCGGATATCGAATTGGCGCAGGAAGTAGGGGCGGGTGGGGTGCAGCTCACCGGCGCACAGATGGCCGAGTTAAGTGTACGTCCTGCGGTGGAATGGTGTGCGGCCTCCTGTCACAACGTGGCTGAGTTGCGCCGCGCCGAAACACTGGGCTGTGATTTTGCGTTGCTGAGTCCGGTGTTGCCGACGAAGTCGCATCCAGGTGCGCCGCATCTGGGCTGGGAAAATTTTGCGGCCATCGCGGAGGGGTCATCCATTCCGGTGTATGCCTTGGGTGGGTTGGTACATACTGACATGCAAATTGCGTGGCAGCATGGGGCGCACGGTATTGCCTTGTTGCGTCAGGCTTGGCCGGAGGGTTCTTCGGTGCTGCTTTCGTCCTGCGGGATGCGGTAGCCTTCCGAGGCCCATTTTCCCAGGTCTATCAATTTGCAGCGCTCGCTGCAAAAGGGACGGTAGAGGTTGTCGCTGGTCCATACCACTTCTTTGCTGCATTGCGGGCAGACGACTACGGCTTGTTTTTTCATGACCACAAGGTGCAGAACGTAAGATCGAACTCAACATCGTGATCGTACAAGGCGCTCTTGGCCGCATAATCGGCTGCAACGAAGCGGATATTAAGCACGTATTTGTTGGCGCTGACTTCCGGGACGCAGGGTAGGGCGTCGTCCAGCCTGATGCGCAGCATTTGTGCCACGCGACCACCCTGCATTTGCTGGAGGTTGCCTTGGTGCGCGGTGAAACGATGCACCTTGCCGCTTCCGCGCAGCAGTTTGAGCAGGATAGCCATGCCGTCGAGTATGGGCAGCAGGGATGCCAGCCAGGATTTCAGGTGGTCGCGCCGTATCGTGGCATCCTGGTGCAACCAATAGTGATAGGACGGCAAGTCGAATTCACATGTCCCACCGGGGATGCCGGCACGCTGCTTGATGCCCATCAGCCATTCGTTCTCGCGCAGGTATTGACCAACCTTGCCGCTCATATCGAACAAACGGGTGCTGGTGTTTTCAATTTTATCCAGTATCGCATCCAATACGTCTTCAGAAATTTCCGGATTGTTACGTAAGGCCGTGAGCAGACGTTTCTGACGCTCCAGTTCCTGCATCAGGTCAGGCTTCAGGTCGGCACGGCTGGCGACTTCGAGGGTTTCGAACAGGGTACACAATGCTGCTTGATGTTCGGCGACACCCGATTGATCCATGAAATAGGCCATTTTGGCGTGGAGTCCCTCCAGGCGCAACAGCGTGCGCACCCGTTCATTGAGGGGGAACTCATAATCAATCACGATGCCAGGCCCGAGGGTGAGTTGCAAACTGTAAGCAATATATTGCGAATGGCTATGTACCGTCAATCATTTCCTGCGGAAATGGTCAGATAATTCCAATTCCTGATAGAAACGATCACTGCGTTGGCTTCGTCTTCGGCTCCTAGCCGTACTACATGTACTGTCTTCGTCGCCTCATCCTCGCCGCCTTGTGCTCCTTCCTATCAGAAATTGGAATAGCGCTGATGCAGCTGCTGCACCTGCCCCCGTAAACTATCCAGATCGCTGTCGTTATGAATGACTTCGTCGGCGCGCTGTAGCCGCTCGGCACGCGATATTTGCGTGGCCATGATGGCGCGCACGGTTTGCTCGTCCAGCCCGCTACGCCGCGTGGCGCGCGCAAGCTGGGTGGCTTCGGCGCAATCTACCACCAAGGTGCGCTGCACCAGCTCCTGGTAACCGGGTATCTCGAACAGCAGTGGAATGACCAGCAGCAGGTAGGGAGCCGGGCTGGCAGCGGTTGCCAGTGCCAGCATCTGCGCCCGGATCAGCGGATGCAGAATGGATTCCAGCCGCAATCTGGCTGCAGGATCAGAAAATACCCGTTGCCGCATGCGCACCCGGTCAAGGGCGCCGCTGGCGTCGATGTAGTCATCACCGAATGCGCTGCGGATCGCCGCGATGGCCGCGCCGCCTGGCTGGGTCAACTGGTGCGAGAGGGTGTCACTGTCGATGATGGCCGCGCCGCATTGTGCGAACAGCGCAGAGACGGTGCTCTTGCCGCATCCGATGCCGCCGGTGAGCCCAACCCGATAGGTCATGGTGCGGCAAGCAGTTGCAGATAACTTTGGGTCAGCGCTTGTCCCCAGAATAGCGCAATCAGGCCGCCCCCTGCCAGATACGGGCCGAACGGGATGGGAATATTGCGGCCATGCTTGAGTGCCACGATCAAGGTGAGGCCGACTACAGCACCCACCAGCGAGGAAAGCAGGATAACCAGCGGCAGCATTTGCCAGCCCAGCCATGCGCCGATGGCCGCCAGCAGTTTGAAGTCGCCAAAGCCCATGCCCTCTTTGCCGGTAGTGAGCTTGAACAGCCAATAGATGCTCCACAGCGTCAAATATCCCACGACGACGCCAAGGACAGCGCTGTACAGATCAACGAAGGTGCCGGACAGGTTGAACAGCAGGCCCAGCCACAGCAGCGGCAGAGTGATGTCATCCGGCAGTAATTGTGTGTCAAAATCTATGCAGGTCAGCGCCAGCAGCGCCCAGACCAGCAGCAGCGCGGCGAATGCGGCGAGGCCGAAGCCGAAGTGCCATGCGGCATAAGCGCTCAACAGCCCGCACACTCCTTCCACGACGGGATAGCGGGCGGAGATAGCTGCGCGGCAATCCTTGCACTTGCCGCGCAGTAACAGGTAGCTGAGGATAGGGATGTTTTCCGCTGCGCTTATAAGGTGGCCGCAGTGCGGGCAGGCAGAACGGGGAGCGAGCAGGTTGTAGCGTGGGGTATCTTTGGGTGTCTGCCCGTTCAGTTCAGCGCATTGCGCTTGCCACTCGATTTCCATCATCTTGGGTAGACGATGAATCACAACATTCAAAAAGCTACCGACCATCAAGCCGATGATGCCGCACAGCACAATGAAAAAAGTCGGTTCGCTTTGCAGTAATTGGGCGAGTGAGGTCACGGTTGTCCGTTATGTAAATAATGTGGCACAAAATTGAAGCGGCATCTTATTAGGGGCGTTTCTAAAAATTCAGAGTTCGCCCAAATGCAAGGCGCGGAAAAAATTTTAGTTCCGGCTAACCTAAAGGTAAGCCTACTCTGAAACTTCGTTTTGCAGCGCCGCATATGTGATGATATGTAAGCAAGAAATTTTTTACGCAACGCGGCAGTTGGGATGAAATCTGGATTTTTAGAGATGCCCTTAGCTAACAACTGCCCCCATCTTGAAAATAGGCAAGTACATCGCTACCACCATGCTGCCGATGAGCGTGCCCAGCACCACCATGATGATAGGTTCCATCAGGCTGGCCAATGCGGCCACTGCGTCATCCACCTCGCCCTCGAAAAAATCCGCAACCTTGTTTAACATCCCATCCAGTGAACCTGCCTCTTCGCCAATCGCGACCATTTGCAGCACCATGCTGGGGAATACCTTGGTATTTTCCATGGCTGAGGTCAGTGTGCCGCCTTGAGTGACCTCCCTCTGGATGGCCTTGGTCGCATCAAAATACACCACATTTCCGGCCGCGCCCGCTACCGAGGTAAGCGCATCCACCAGCGGCACACCGGCGGCAAACATCGTGGACAAAGTGCGGGCCCAGCGCGCGATGGAGGCCTTGCGAATGACGGAGCCGAAAATCGGCAGTTTGAGCATCACTCTGTCCATGACATCCTGCACCTTTTTGTTGCGTTTCCAGAAATAGAAAAAGGCGTAAAGCCCGCCGCCTATTGCACTGAAAATGGCCCACCAATACGCGACAAAGAAATCGGAGATGCTCATCAAAACGAGAGTGGGTCCGGGTAAGTCGGCGCCAAAACTGGAGAACAACTCCTTGAACGCGGGAACCACGAAAATCATGATGACGGCGGTGATGATGAAGGCAACGGCGATGATGGAAACCGGGTACATCAACGCCCCCTTTATCTTGCTCTTGATGGCCAGCGTTTTTTCCTGATAGGATGCCAGGCGCTCCAACAGGCTATCCAGGATACCGGCTGCTTCTCCGGCGCCGACCAGGTTGCAAAACAAATTGTCAAAGTACAGCGGGAATTTCCGGAATGCCTGCTCCAGGCTGCTGCCGGTTTCCACGTCGGTCTTGATGTCGTTCAGCAGTTTGGAAACAGAAGGGTTGTTGTGCCCCTTGCCGACGATGTCGAATGCTTGCAGAAGCGGCACGCCGGATTTCATCATGACCGCGAGCTGGCGCGTAAATAGGGCGAGATCCTTGTCGGTAATTTTTTTGCCGCCGCTGGTGCTGACCTTCTTGATCTTGGTAATGCTGATGCCCTGGCGACGCAACAGGGTGGAAGCGATGGCTTCGCTGGCGGCGCGTATCTCGCCTTTTGCCAGCTTGCCGGTTTTGTCCTTGCCTTCCCAGAGAAACCGGGGTTCATCTGGCTTTTTGACTTTGCTTTCCACTGCCATTGTATGCCCCTTATTGACGATTCGTTGCTGGCGACCACCCTGGTTCACTTTGCCCGCATGCATCATGCCGTGCTTTGCGGGCTTTGTAAATCGGCGTTTACTCCGATATTCTGCTGCTTGCAGCGAGCGTAGCCCGGATGGAATGCAATGGAATCCGGGGCTTCGGCCACGCCCACCAACCCTGGATTCCGCTACGCTCCATCCGGGCTACGTCACCGCTGCTTGCAGGAACCGGAGTTATTCCTCCGCTTTGCGCGGCAGCGCGGGAAAAATCTTCACCACTTTCACTACGCGGTCCTGGGTTTGGATGATCTCGATCGGGTAGTCGGCAATCTTGAGGCTGGTGCCCGCTTCCGGTATGTCTTGCAGGCGTTCCAGAATCAGGCCGTTGAGTGTTTTCGCCCCGTCCAGCGGAAAGTGCATGCCCAGCTTGCGGTTCAGGTCGCGCAAAGGGGTGTTGCCTTCCACCAGCATGCTGCCGTCCTCATAACGCAGGAATTTGCCGGTCTGCGCCGGGGATTGAGTGGTGAAGTCCCCGACAATTTCTTCAAGGATGTTTTCCAGCGTCACCAGGCCCAGCAGCTCGCCATATTCGTCCACCACCAACCCCAGCCGGGTGTGCCGCTCTTGAAAATGCTGCAACTGCGACAACAGCGCGGTATCGGACGGAATGAAGTAAGGTTCATGCAGCAATTCGCGCAACTCGCCGGCGTCGAAACTGGCGCGCTGCACCAGACTCAGCGCGCGGCGCACATGCAGGATACCCACGATGTTATCGAGCGCCCCTTCATATACCGGCAATAGCGTGTGATGGCAGGTCGCCAATTGTTCGCGCAAAATTTCCGGTGTCGCGTTCAGGTCGAGCGCTTCAATCTGGTTGCGCGGTATCATCACGTCGTTCACCGCGATGCGTTCTATATCCACCAGATTGAGCAACATCTTCTGGTGTTTGCGTGGCAGGAATTGTTCCGATTCCAGCACCAGGGCACGCAACTCTTCCAAGTTTACTTTTTGCTTGCTCTGGTCGGCATGTACCTTTATGCGCAGCAGCCACAAAAAACCATGCACCATTGTCATGGCGACATATACCACCGGATAAAACAGCTTATTGAGCGGCGCCAGGATATAACTTGAGGGTAGCGCAATGCGTTCCGGATAACTGGCAGCGATTACCTTGGGCATGATCTCGCTGAACACCAGAATTACAAAAGTGATTAACAGTGTGCCGGACACGATTGCCCATTCACTTTGGCCGAACAACCGCAGGATGATAATCTGGGTCAGTGCTGCCGCTACTACATTAAGCAGGGTATTGCCTAGCAGAACGGAGCCGAGCAACTTGTCCGTCTGTGCCAGCAGCTTGGCGGTAAGCTTGGCGCTCTTGTTGCCCTTGCGCACCAGGTGGCTCAACCGATGACGGTTCAGCGCCATCATGCTGGTTTCGGAAGCGGAGAAAAAACCGGAACAGGCCAGTATCAAAATCAGGGCGAGGAACAGCGTGCCCAATGAGATGTCGTCCAAAGCGGGAAGCCTTAACTAATGCGATGCGCGAAGTATCGGGGAGGCAGCCGGGGGTGTCAACTGTGAGCCTCTTCCAATATTAAATGAGTCTGAAGGAGTTGCATATTTCCAGCGAGGAATGAGTCTGAGCAATTGAGGTTCTGAACCGGCCATGATGCGAGGCGTGGTGATCGACATGGAAGGGGCGAATTGTTGGTAGATTTAACAGGCAGCCAGACAGGTTGCCAAGTCTTCCATTACAAATAACCTTAGCTTGTTTATGTAATCCATTATTTTTTAAGCATATTTGTTTTTCATTAGCTTCTCGCGCTAACCCCTTGTCCCGTAAAGAAAAACCCTGATTTTTCGCTTGACCGCTGGATATTTATTCAATATAGTGCGAACAAGTGGTAAAAAGTGGGTAAAAGTGGGGGTCTAGAGAATGTTTCAGGGAGCGGCGCAACTTAATCTGGATAACAAAGGCAGGCTCGCGATACCGGCGCGGTATCGTGACATGCTGCTCGCGCATTGCGCAGGCAATCTGGTGCTGACCGCTGATACCGATGGTTGTCTGCTGGTTTATCCGCAACCCGAGTGGCAACCGATACGCGACAAGCTGCTTAAACTTTCCTCCCTCAATCCCAAAATCCGCGCCTTGCAACGCCGCCTGATCGGTTATGCCGAAGATGTGGTGATGGATGGTGCCGGGCGTGTGTTGATCTCTCCGACTTTGCGCAGCTATGCGGTGCTGGACAAGCGCGTAATGCTGGTCGGTCAAGGCAATAAATTCGAATTGTGGGATGAAGCGAAATGGCAGGCGCAGCAAGAGGCCGGTTTGTCATTCATTAATGGCGAGTTACCTCCCGAGTTGGAGGGATTTTCTTTGTGAGCGAGGGTTTGACCCACGCTACCGTTCTGTTGCACGAAGCCGTTGACGCACTCGCCATCAAACCGGAGGGCATTTACGTGGACGGCACGTTTGGGCGCGGCGGACACAGTCGGTTGATCCTGCAAAAGTTGGGCGCGACCGGCCGCTTGATTGCGCTGGACAAAGATCCGGCGGCAGTGGCGGCGGGGCAGGCCATCACCGATCTGCGTTTTGTCATGATGCACAGCGGGTTTGCGCGCATGACCGAGGTGTTGCGTGAACTGGGGATAGCAAAAGTGGATGGCGTGCTGCTCGATCTGGGGGTGTCATCGCCGCAGCTGGATGATGAGCAGCGCGGCTTCAGTTTTCGTTTCGACGCACCGCTGGATATGCGCATGGATACCAGCAGCGGACAGACTGCCGCACAGTGGCTGGCTAATGTGGATGAAGGTTTATTGGGGGAGGTGATACGTGACTATGGCGAGGAACGGTTTGCTGCACAGATTGCAAGAGCGCTTGTTGCTGCACGCCAGGAGCAGCCTGTCACCACCACGCGCCGACTCAGCGAAATCGTCGCCCAGGCCGTGCGCACGCGCGAGCCCGGGAAAAATCCGGCGACACGCACCTTTCAGGCTATACGGATTTACCTCAACCAGGAACTCGAAGAGATTGCGCGAATTTTGCCGCAGTGCGTGGATTGCCTGATGGCAGGGGGACGTATCGTGGCCATCAGTTTCCACTCGCTGGAAGACCGTATGGTGAAGCGCTTTCTGCGCGACATGGCACGGGGCGATAAATTGCCGCGCAACCTGCCGATCCGCGCCGCGGATATTCCCAAGGGCAGGCTGCGCCTGGTCGGACGTGCGGTACGCGCCGCGCCGCAGGAAGTGGCGATCAACCCGCGCGCGCGCAGTGCGGTGATGCGTGTGGCGGAATATGTTGGAGAGGTGAATGGCTAGGATACGCGCAATGAGCCCGACGATGACGCCGCCGCTTCTGTTGCTGGTGGTCATTGTTTGTGCGTTGGGTGTTGTCTCCTCACAGCACAAGGCACGTAAATTATTTATCGAATTGCAAAAGGAAAAAGATCGGGCGCAGCAAATGGAAGTGGAATGGGGGCAGTTGCAGCTTGAGCAAAGCACCTGGGCCATGCCGGCGCGGGTGGAGAAAATTGCTGCCGCCAAGTTGCAGATGCAGATGCCGCAGAGCGGACAAATCCAATTTATTCGCAACAACAAATTGAGCGGGAACGGACAGTGAATTACGCCAGCAGCATACAGACCCCGGGGCTGGCAGCATTGCCACCGTGGCGTTCGCGGCTGTTGTTTGTGTTTCTGTTGCTGGGACTGTGTGCGCTGATTGCGCGTGCGGGGTATCTGCAAGGGATACACAATGACTTTTTGCAGCAGCAAGGTGAGGCGCGTTATGGTCGCGTCATCAATATCCATGCGCACCGCGGCATGATTACCGATCGCCATGGCGAACCGCTTGCTATCAGCACGCCGGTGGAGTCGGTGTGGGCCAGCCCGCCGGACGTGGAGGCCACGCCGCAGCAAATAATGCAGTTGGCGCAGATCATGGGCATGGATGCTAAGGCAGTCAAAAGCCGACTATCGGATACCGGGCGCGATTTTGTTTATCTCAAGCGCCTGCTGCCGCCGGAGCAGGCGGCAAAAATTATGCGGCTGGAAATCCCCGGGGTGTCGCTGCAACGCGAATACCGCCGCTACTATCCCGATGGGGATGTGACGGCGCATCTGCTCGGTTTCACCGATCTGGATGACAACGGGCAGGAGGGTCTGGAGCTGGCATTTCAGGAAGAGCTCGGCGGCAAGGCAGGCAGCCAGCGCGTAATCAAGGATCGCAAGGGGCGTATTGTAGAAGACGTCGCCAGCATCCGCGCACCCAAACCTGGCAGCAACCTGGCGCTGAGTATAGACAGCAAGATGCAGTATCTCGCCTTTCGCGAAATCAAGCTGGCGGTCGAGCAACATCGCGCCAAGTCCGGTTCCATCGTGGTGCTGGATGCGCACAGCGGCGAGGTGCTGGCGCTGGCCAACTGGCCGAGCTTCAACCCCAATAATCGCGACAAACCCGGCCTCGATGTGCTGCGCAACCGCGCCGTAACGGATTTGTTCGAGCCGGGTTCGACGATGAAACCGTTTGCCGTGGCGGCGGCGCTGAATGCGGGCAAGGTAACGCCGAAAACGGTCATTAACACCGAACACGGAAAAATGATGGTCAGCGGCAAAATGATCCACGACACGCATCCCGAGGCTGCACTAACTGTGGCGCAGGTGATTCAAAAATCCAGCAATGTTGGCACTGCCAAAATCGCCTTGTTGCTTGAGCCGGAAACTCTCTGGAGCAGCCTTGGGGCCAGCGGTTTCGGGGCCTCCACCGGCAGCGAATTTCCGGGTGAGGCTGGCGGCAAGCTGCGCGATTACAAAACTTGGCGTCCGATCGAGCAGGCCACCATGTCTTATGGGCATGGCATTTCTGTCAGCCTGCTGCAATTGGCTCGAGCCTATACCATTTTCGCGAACGATGGCAGGTTGATGCCAGTATCACTTTTAAAGTTGGACTCTGCCGTGAGCGGGCAGAAAGTATATTCCGATACCACTGCGCGCCAGGTGCGCGACATGCTGGAGCTGGCGGTGCAGCCGACCGGCACCGCACCGCTGGCGCGGATCAACGGCTATCGCGTGGCGGGCAAAACCGGCACGGCACATAAGCTGGAGGGGGGGCGCTACGTCGATCGCTATGTATCCTCATTTGTTGGCCTGGCGCCCGCATCCAATCCGCGCCTGATCGTGGCGGTGATGATTAACGAACCCGGTGGCAAGGAATATTACGGCGGCTTGGTCGCGGCACCGGTGTTCAGTAATGTGATGGGCGCTGCGTTGCACCTGCGCAACGTACCCAACGATGCGCCGCTCGACCATGAAGTTATGCCATCGCAAGCCGGGATTGTGAGGGAAGAAGTATGAGGGGTCAGAGGACAGAGGACGGAGGACAGAAGACAGAGGCGTTGTCGCGGCTGTGCCGCGTTCTTGGCGTACCCGACCCGTCTTCTGTCCTCCGTCTTCTGTCCTCCGTCAAGACCGACAGCCGCATGGTGGCGCCGGGCGACACCTTTGTCGCCTATCCCGGCAGCCAGGCGGATGGACGCCAGTTCATTGGCCAGGCCATCGCCAACGGCGCCAATGCGGTGATCTGGGAAGCGCATAACTTCAGTTGGAACGAGACCTGGCAATTACCCAATCTGGCCGTTACCGATTTGCGCCATCACGCCGGGGAAATTGCCGACTATGTCTATGGCAGCCCCTCAAAAAAATTGTGGGTGGTGGGCATCACCGGCACCAACGGCAAGACCTCGTGCGCCCACTGGGTTGCCCATGCGCTGGGCGGTCTGGGCAGAAAGACAGCGCTGATCGGGACCTTGGGCAACGGTTTTCCCGGCGCGCTGCATCCCACTCTGAACACCACTCCCGATGCGATTCAAGTGCATGGCTTGCTGGCTGATTATCTGGCGCAGGACGCGCGGGCGGTGGTGATGGAAGTGTCCTCACATGCCTTGCAACAGGGGCGGGTGAATGGCATGAAATTCGACGTGGCGCTGCTCACCAATCTCAGCCGCGACCATCTCGACTATCACGGCGACATGCGCAGCTATGCGGCGGCCAAGCAGCGCTTGTTCGACTGGCAACAACTTAAATTTGCAGTACTTAATCTGGACGATATGTTCGGAGTCGAACTGGCCGATCGGTTGCACCTGCAAGAGGTACACCGGTGGGGTCCCGGCGGCTCTGCCGCCACCCTTCCGCAGCAGGACAGCAATGTGGAAGTGGTAGGTTACGGACTGAGCGATGCCGCACTGGAGCTAGCCGAACGCTTCGGTTTGCGCATGGTGTATGGCGGCGCACTGCGCATGGATGCGCAGGGGTTAACTCTGCAAGTGCATTCCAGCTGGGGTGGTGGCGAATTGCACAGTGCGCTGCTAGGACGCTTCAATGCCGCCAACTTGCTGGGAGTGCTGGCGGTGTTGTTGGTGAGCGGCGTGACGCTAAGCGATGCCTTGCGCCAACTGTCACAGGTAAGCGCGGTGCCCGGGCGCATGCAGGTCTTTGGTGGTGACGGACGCCCGTCGGTGGTGGTGGATTATGCGCATACACCCGATGCGCTGGATAAAGTGTTGCAGGCCTTGCAAGAAGTGGCCGGCGCGAGCGGCGGGAAAGTGATTTGCGTGTTCGGCTGCGGCGGCGACCGCGACCGCGGCAAACGCCCGATGATGGGCACGATCGCAGCGAAATGGGCGGACCTGTGCATCGTCACCAGCGACAATCCGCGCAGCGAAACGCCGGGCGACATTATTGACGACATTGTGTCCGGTATGAGCGGCGGGCAGTTCCAGATTATTGAAGGCCGGGAGCTAGCCATCGCGCAAGCGGTAGGCGGCGCATGTGCGGCGGACACCGTGCTGGTAGCGGGCAAAGGCCACGAAACCTATCAGGAAATCGGCGGCGTGAAATATCCGTTCAGCGATGCCGAACACGCGCAGCGCGCGCTGCAAGCGTGGCGCGCTCAGGACATGCGGGGTGCCGAAGCATGATGCTGTTGTCGCAAGCCGCGCAAATATTGGGCGGAAAACTTATCGGCCAAGATGTCAGGTTCAGCGCCGTGTCCAGCGACAGCCGCGCGATCACGGCAGGCGATCTGTTTGTCGCGCTGCAAGGGCCGAACTATGACGGCGCAGCATTTGTCGCCGACGCCGCGCAAGGCGGTGCGGTCGCGGCGCTGGTGGGTGAATCAGAGGACAGAAGACAGAAGACAGAAGACAGAGGTTTTGTTGCCGCTGCGCGGCAATCTTTCAATAAAGGCGCGGCAGAGCCGCTCAGTCCTCAGTCCTCAGTCCTCAGTCTTCTGGTAGTAGAAGACACCCGCCTCGCGCTGGGGCGGCTGGCGGCGCATTGGCGCTCCCAGTTCGCTATTCCAATAGTGGCGGTAACCGGCAGCAACGGCAAGACCACGGTGAAGGAGATGTTGGCCAGCATCTTGCGCGCGGCAGCGGGCAGCGCCAACGCAGTGCTGGCCACGGTTGGCAATCTCAACAACGATATCGGCTTGCCGCTCACCTTGCTCAAGTTGCGCGCTTTTCATCGCTACGCGGTGATCGAGATGGGCATGAACCATTCCGGCGAAATCGATTACTTGACCCGGCTAACGCGCCCGGATGTGACCGTCATCAACAATGCGGGCAGCGCGCATCTGGCGGGGCTCGGATCGGTGGAGGCGGTGGCGCACGCCAAGGGCGAAATTTTTACCGGACTGTCGCCGCAAGGCTGCGCGGTGATCAATGCGGATGATCTGTATGCGCCGCTGTGGAGGGAGCTGGCGGGCAAACACCCAATCATCGAATTTGGCTTGGAAAAAAATGTGGCGGTACATGCGCAATGGCAAACCAAAGGCTATGGCGCACATATTGCGGTGAGCACTCCGCAAGGCAGCTTTAACGCGCAGTTGCAGGTGCCGGGCGCGCATAACGTGCGCAATGCGCTGGCCGCGACTGCGGCGGCGCTGGCGCTGCACGTGACGTTGCCTGCCATCGCTGCGGGGCTGGAAAATTATTGCGGCACGGCCGGCCGCATGCAGCGCAAGGGGGCGCTGCATGGCGCGGTGCTGATAGACGACAGCTACAACGCCAACCCCACCTCGCTGCGCGCCGCGCTCAAGGTGCTGGCGCAAAGCAGCGGAAAAAAAATCCTGGTGCTGGGCGACATGGGCGAACTGGGAGAAGACGCGGTACGCCTGCATGGCGAAGCCGGGGCGGAAGCCTGTCACCTGGGGGTGACCGAGTTGCTGGCGCTGGGAGAATTAACACCCTATGCGGTGCATGAATTCGGTCCGGGTGCGCGGCACTTTGAGCGGATCGAAGATTTGCTCGCCACGCTCGACCAGCATCTGGATGCGGACAGTACCGTGCTGGTGAAAGGTTCACGTTTCATGCATATGGAGCGGGTGGTGCAGTGCTGTACAGAGGACAACCGCGTAGGTCGGAAAAGCGTAGCGCCTTCCGACGTTGGTGATTCATGCGGCCATGTGGCGGATAACGCTCATACGGCGGATAACGCTACGCTCATCCGCCCTACAGCCGATTAGGAGAAAAAGTGTTATTAGCGCTCACACAATGGCTGGCTCAGGACATCAGGGCGTTCAGCGTTTTTAATTACATTACGCTGCGCGCCGTGCTGGCGGCGATGACGGCGTTGTTTATTTCCTTCATGGTCGGGCCGATGATGATACGCAAACTGACCGCCTATAAAATTGGTCAGCCGGTGCGCGACGACGGCCCGCAGACGCATCTGGTCAAGGCCGGTACGCCGACTATGGGCGGCGCGCTGATTCTGGTCGCGGTCGCCATCACCACGCTGCTGTGGGCCGATCTTGGCAACAAGTATGTGTGGGTGGTGTTGTTCACCACGCTCGGTTTCGGTGTCATCGGCTGGGTGGATGATTACCGCAAAGTGGTGCATCGCAACCCAAATGGCCTGTCGGCCATGACCAAGATATTCTGGCAATCCATCATCGCGTTGGCTGTAGGTATCTATTTGTGGAACACCGCCAGCCTGCCGGCGCATACCGAATTGATAGTGCCGTTCTTCAAGTTTATGGTGTTTCCGCTGTCGGCAGTCGCCTTCATCACACTGGCTTACCTGGTCATTGTCGGCACCAGTAATGCGGTCAATCTCACCGACGGCCTGGACGGTTTGGCGATCATGCCCACGGTGATGATCAGCAGCGCGCTGGCACTCTTTGCATACGTCGCGGGCCATGCGGTGTTCGCCAAGTATCTCGGCATCCCATACATTCCCGGTGCGAGTGAATTAGCGGTGTTCTGCGGCGCAATCGCGGGCGCGGGTCTGGCCTTTCTGTGGTTTAACGCCTATCCGGCGGAGGTGTTCATGGGTGATGTGGGTGCGCTGGCATTGGGTGCGGCGCTGGGTGTGGTGGCGGTGATTGTGCGCCAGGAGCTGGTGTTATTCATCATGGGCGGCGTGTTCGTGGTGGAAGCGGTATCGGTGATGTTGCAAGTGTCGTACTTCAAGGTCACCAGAAGAATTTACGGGCAAGGGAAACGCATCCTGCTGATGGCGCCGCTGCACCATCATTTCGAGCAGAAGGGCTGGAAAGAAACACAAGTGGTCGTCCGTTTCTGGATCATCACCATGATGCTGGTGCTGCTCGGATTGGCGACGTTGAAGCTTCGATAGCTTGTAGCTCGTAGCAAGTAGCGGGTAGCTACAAGCCACGAGCTACCCGCTACAGGCTAGAGACTTAAGGAAAAACATTGCAACAATGGGCTGACAAAAAAGTGCTGGTACTCGGTCTCGGTGAGACCGGGTTGTCGCTCGTGCGCTGGTTGGTCGCGCAAGGTGCGCATGTGCGCGCCGCCGATAGCCGCGCGCAGCCGCCCGCGCTGGCAGCAGTGCGCGCGCAGTTGCCGCAGGAATCTATTCACTGCGGTGCATTTCGCGACGAAATTTTCAGCAAGGTTGATTTGATTGCCATCAGTCCTGGTGTGCCATTGAATGAACCGTTGGTGATGCGTGCCATGGCGCGCGGGATTCCGGTAATGGGCGATATTGAATTATTTGCCCAAGCACTGCCGCAAAATAATCGCCCCAAAATAATCGCCATCACCGGCTCTAATGGCAAGACCACCGTGACCAGCATGGTCGGCAGCATGTGCCGCGCGGCGGGGCTGGATACCGCGGTGGCCGGCAATATTTCGCCGGCGGTGCTGGATGCGTTGTTACAGCGCGGCGGACATCAGCCGGACATCTGGGTGCTGGAGTTGTCCAGCTTCCAGATGGAAACCACTGCGACGCTGAATGCCGATGCGGCGACGGTGCTGAATGTCAGCGAAGATCATCTGGATCGCTACGCTGACATGGATGCCTACAGCGCAGCCAAGGCGCGCATATTTAATGGCGAGGGTGTGCAGGTGCTCAACCGTGATGATGCGCGCAGTCTGGGAATGGCGTTGCCGGGGCGCGGGCAAATTTTATTCGGTCTGAATGAACCGCATGCACCGGACGATATGGGCATAGCACGCGTGGCAGGCGATATCTGGCTGATGCAGGGAACGCAGCGGCTGCTGAATGCCAAAGAATTGCAGGTGGCCGGGCTGCACAATGTATCCAACGCGCTGGCTGCGCTGGCATTGTGCCGGGCGGTCGGGATACCGCTGGCGCCGTTGCTGGATGCTTTGCGCGCTTTCAAGGGTTTGCCGCATCGCGTGCAAGCGGTGGCAGAAATCAAGGGTGTGATTTATTACGATGATTCCAAGGGTACCAATGTCGGCGCGACCGTGGCCGCGTTGCAGGGCTTGGGACGCAAGGCGGTGCTGATCGCGGGCGGCGAGGGCAAGGGCCAGGATTTTTCACCGCTCAATCCGGCCGTGGCGCAACACGCGCGCGCCGTGGTTCTGATCGGTCGCGATGCAGGCAAAATCGAGACAGCGCTGCAAGGGTGCGGCGTGCCGGTAGTGCGTGCGGATGATATGGCGGCTGCGGTGTGGCAGAGCGCCGTGCTGGCGCAGCCGGGCGATGCCGTGCTGCTGTCGCCGGCCTGCGCCAGCTTCGATATGTTCCGCAACTATGCGCATCGCGCCGAGGTGTTCGCTGCGACAGTGCGCGCGTTGCAGGGGGAGGTCGCATGCGCGCCGCAAGCCTGAACGCTGCTCGCCCGGCATTGGCAGAATATGACGAGATACTGGTCTGGATAGTGCTGGCGCTGCTGGCGATCGGGCTGGTGATGGTGTATTCGGCCTCCATCGCCACCGCCGAGGCGAGCAAGTTCACCGGCTTCCGGCCCGAGTATTATCTGATACGGCATGGCGTCTATATTTTCGTCGGCGTCATGGCGGGAGTAATGGCATTTCAAGTGTCGCTGCAAGACTGGCAGAAGTGGGCGCCCTATTTATTCCTGCTGGGAGCCGCGCTGCTGGTGCTGGTGCTGATCCCCGGCATCGGTCGTGAAGTGAATGGCAGCCGCCGCTGGTTGCCGCTGTTGGTTGTCAATTTGCAACCATCCGAACTGATGAAATTATTTGTCGTGCTGTATGCCGCCGATTACACGGTGCGCAAGGGCGGCGTCAAACATACCTTCATCAAGGCTTTTTGGCCGATGTTTTTGGTGATGGTGCTGGTGGGTTGGTTGCTGCTGCTGGAGCCGGATATGGGGGCGCTGGTCGTGGTGTGCTTGGTCGCGCTATGCATATTGTGGCTGGGTGGATTCAATGGCAAGGTATTTGGCATGCTATTGCTGGCTCTGCCGGCCGCATTTGCAGCGCTGATATATTTGGCGCCTTACCGCATGCGGCGCGTCACCGGCTTCATGGATCCATGGTCTGATCCCTACGACACAGGTTATCAGTTAAGTCACGCGTTGATCGCCTTCGGGCGTGGCGAATGGTTGGGCGTGGGACTGGGCGCCAGCGTGGAAAAATTATTTTATTTGCCGGAAGCTCACACCGATTTTCTGCTGGCAGTGATCGCCGAGGAACTTGGCTTCGTCGGCGTGTGCACGGTGCTTATATTGTTTGCCGGGCTGATCATCCGCGCCTTTGCCATTGGCCGCCAGGCCGCCATACTCGACCGGCAGTTTGCCGCACTGGTGGCGCAGGGTATAGCCGTATGGCTGGGAGCACAGGCAATGATCAACATCGGCGTAAACATGGGTGTGTTGCCGACCAAGGGACTGACGCTGCCCTTCATGAGTTTTGGTGGCAGCGGCGTGGTGGCGAACTGCATCGCGGCAGCAATGCTGCTCAGAATAGATTTTGAGAATCGCCGCATGATGAAGGGACAGCCGATATGACGCGCAGCATTCTGATAATGGCTGGTGGTACCGGTGGCCACATCTTCCCCGCTCTGGCTGTTGCCGATTGCCTGCGCGCACAAGGCTGGAAAATTATCTGGCTGGGTGCGCGAAATAGCATGGAGGCGGAGCTGGTGCCCAAGCATGGTTATGAGATGGCCTGGGTGCGCTTTTCCGGGCTGCGCGGCAAGGGTTTGATGCGCAAACTGCTGTTGCCGCTGAATCTGTTGGTCGCGTGTGTGCAGAGCGCGGCTGCATTGTTGCATTATCGTCCCGATGTAGTGCTGGGCATGGGCGGCTACATCACCTTCCCCGGCGGCGTCATGGCGGCGTTATTAAATCGCCCGTTGTTGATACACGAACAGAATTCCACCGCCGGCTTGAGCAACAAGACGTTGGCGCGGCTGGCTGCGCGCGTGATGAGCGGTTTCCCGAACGTGTTGCCGCAAGCCGAGTGGTGCGGCAATCCGGTGCGGGACAGCATCGCCGCGCTGCCCGAACCACAGGCACGCTACACGGCCCGCAGCGGCGTGTTCAACCTGCTGGTGCTGGGCGGCAGCCTGGGTGCCAAGGCCATCAACGAATGTGTGCCGCAGGCACTGGCCTTGTTGCCATCGGCTGCGCGTCCCAACGGGCAGGCCCGTTTCCCTCACCCCTACCCTCTCCCGGAGCGAGAGGGGGGTAAGGACTCGCTACGCGAGGGTATGTTCAACGTGGTGCACCAGACTGGCAAGCAGCATTTCGAGACGGTTCAGGCTATGTACCGCCAAGCGGGCGTAGAGGCCGAGATTAAACCGTTTCTGGATGACATGGCGCAGCACTATGCCTGGGCGGACATTGTGATCTGTCGGGCTGGCGCTCTTACCATCGCCGAGTTGGCGGCTGCCGGTGTGGCCAGCATCCTGATCCCGTTCCCGTTTGCGGTGGACGACCACCAGACCGGCAACGCGCGTTTTCTCAGCGAACACGGTGCGGCGGTGCTGTTGCCGCAGACCGAATTGAAACCGCAGCAACTGGCGAATTTATTAAAAGACATGACCCGGGCGCGCGCCCTGGAAATGGCGCAAGCGGGGCGCAAGCTGGCCAAACCGGAAGCGGCGCAGCGCGTGGCGCAGGTATGTGCAGAATTAGCCGGTGTAGGGGCGTGATTTATCACGCCCAAATAGATAAAAGATGAGACATAAAGTCAAACACATTCACTTCGTCGGCATCGGCGGTTCCGGTATGAACGGCATCGCCGAAGTGCTGCTTAATCTGGGCTATCAGGTGAGCGGCTCTGATCTGGCCGACAATGCCGTCACGCAGCGCCTGAAAAAACTCGGCGCCACGGTGTATCAAGGCCATGCCGAACAGCATCTGCTTGCCGCAGACGCAGTGGTGATTTCCACCGCCGTGAGCCAAGACAATCCGGAAGTGGTGGCGGCGCGCACGCGCAAAATTCCGGTCGTGCCGCGCGCCATCATGCTGGCCGAATTGATGCGCCTGCGCCAAGGGATTGCCGTGGCCGGGACGCACGGCAAGACCACCACCACCAGCCTGACCGCCAGCGTGCTGGCCAAGGGCGGCTTCGATCCGACTTTTGTGATTGGCGGCCGGCTGAACAGCAGCGGCACCAACGCCAAGCTGGGTACCGGAGAATTTATCGTGGTGGAAGCAGATGAATCGGATGCTTCTTTCCTCCACCTGCAACCGATATTGGCGGTGATTACCAACATAGACGCCGACCATATGGAAACCTATGGTCACGATTTCGCGCGGCTCAAGCAGGCGTTCGTGGATTTCGTCGAGCATCTGCCGTTCTACGGCATGGCCATGGTGTGTGTGGATGATGCCAATGTGCGCGCCATTCTGCCCGCCATTACCAAGCCAGTCACCACTTACGGATTTGCCGAAGAAGCGCAAATCCGCGCGGTGAATGTGCGCCATCAGGGCGGCCGGATGCGATTCACCGCGCAGTGTCGGCAAAACGGGACGCCGCGCGATCTGGACATTACGCTTAATTTACCCGGATTGCATAATGTGCAGAACGCGCTGGCGGCAATCGCGGTCGGGCTCGAAATCGGCGTTGCGGATGCGGCCATCGTCAGTGCATTAAACGAATTCGAAGGCGTGGGGCGGCGTTTCCAGCGTTATGGCGAGATCACCTTAGCGGGTGGCGGCACGTTTACTTTAATTGACGATTACGGCCATCACCCGGCTGAAATGGTGGCCACCGTGAACGCGGTACGTGGTGCATTTCCCGGACGCCGCTTGGTGCTGGCATTTCAGCCGCATCGCTACACACGCACACGCGATCTGTTCGAGGACTTCGTCAAGGTGTTAGGCACGGTAGATGCGTTGCTGCTGGCGGAAGTGTATGCCGCAGGTGAGCAACCCATCGTGGCGGCGGATGGTCGCACCCTGATGCATGCGTTGCGCGCAGCCGGGCAAAAAGAGGCCGTGTTTGTGGAACACGTACAGGACATGCCGCAAGCGATTTTACAGACTGCGCAAGCTGGGGATGTGGTGGTAACCATGGGCGCGGGCTCAATTGGAAACGTGGCCAGCATGACGAAAAATATGGCATCGGGTAATTCATGAACATGACAGAGCCAACACAGTTCATGGCACAGGGCTTGCGCGGAAAACTCCACCACGATGTGGACATGAGCCGCTATGCCAGTTGGCGCGCAGGTGGCCGGGCACAGCACTTGTATCAACCGGCTGACTTGGATGATCTGTTGCAATTTTTGCGTACCTTGCCCAAGGATGAGCTGCTGCTTGCAGTCGGCTTGGGCAGTAATTTGCTGGTGCGTGATGGTGGTCTGCGCGGCACGGTGCTGTTGCTGCATGCGGCGCTGAATGAATTGCACATGACTACGGACGGAATGGTCTATGCGCAAGCGGGTGTGCCGGGCGCCAAGCTGGCGCGCTTCGCCGCGCTGCATAATCTGAGTGGTGCGGAATTTTTCGCCGGCATTCCCGGCACGCTCGGCGGCATGTTGGCGATGAACGCCGGTTGCTACGGTGGCGAGACTTGGAATGTGGTGGCGCGGGTGCAGGTGGTGACGCGTAGCGGCGAGTTGCTGGAACATGGCCCGGATGAATATGAGATTGGGTATAGGCACGTTATGAAACGTGAAACGGGAAATGAGCAGGATGTAGGAGCCCGACTTGTACCAAAGGCAGGCAATTCACTATCCAGCAAGCTGGATGTGAAATTGACACTCGGACGAAAAAGCATCGCGCAGCAAGCTGCACTCCTACAGCAAGATGAATTTTTTGTTGGTGCATGGCTCAAGTTGCCGCCCGGTGATGGCGAAGTCGCGCGCCGCGAGATCAAGGCGTTATTGGCCAAGCGCATCGCCAGCCAGCCTTTGCAATTGCCCAATGCCGGCTCGGTATTCCGCAACCCGCCGGGCGATCATGCGGCACGGTTGATTGAAGAATGCGGGCTGAAGGGCAGGAAAATTGGCGGGGCGCGTGTGTCGGAACAGCACGCCAATTTTATCGTGAATGTGGGCGAGGCCACGGCAGCGGATATTGAGAGCTTGATCGTAGAAGTGCAAACAACTGTCCTGGAAAAAACCGGCATCAAACTGCACCCGGAAGTGCGCATCATCGGAGAAAAACTTGTTTAGCCACAGAGAACACAGAGATCACAGAGTTATTTGCCGGGGTTCTCTCTGTGTCCTCTGTGCTCTCTGTGGCTTGTTTGGATTTTTGAATGGATAACGTACAGAAATTTGGGAAAGTGGCCGTGCTGCTCGGCGGACGTTCCGCAGAGCGCGAAATATCGCTCAAGAGCGGCGCAGCAGTGCTGGTTGCGCTGCAAAAATGCGGTGTGGATGCGCACGCATTCGACCCCGCCGTGCAGAATTTGCAGGCCCTGCGTGAAGAAGGATACGACCGCGCCTTCATCGCGTTGCATGGACGTTTTGGTGAGGACGGCACAGTGCAAGGTGCGCTTGAGTTAATGGACATGCCCTACACCGGCAGCGGGGTGCTGGCTAGCGCGCTGGCGATGGATAAATGGCGCACCAAGCTGGTGTGGCAGGCGGCAGGGTTGACTATCCCTGACTATGATTTGCTGACCGCCGCCAGCGACTTTGATGCGGTGGCGGCACGACTGGGTTTGCCGTTGTTCGTCAAGCCGGCCAACGAAGGTTCCAGCGTGGGCATCACCAAGGTAAAGAAGGCGGGTGATCTGCGCGCCGCCTATCAGGAGGCGGTCAAACACGACCAGTTGGTGCTGGCGGAAGCATTTATCGGCGGTGGCGAATACACCGTCGCCATTCTTGGCGCACAAGCGCTGCCGGTAATCAAGATCGAACCGGCCAACGAGTTTTACGACTATGAGGCCAAGTACCTGCGCAATGACACACGCTATCTGTGTCCGAGCGGACTACCGCCAATGCAGGAAGCCGAGATGCAGCGCCTGGCGCTACAGGGCTTTGCGCTGATCGGCGGCAGCGGCTGGGGTCGCGTGGATTTTCTGGTGAATGAGGCGGGCAAACCTTACCTGCTGGAGGTTAATACCGTGCCCGGCATGACCGACCATAGTCTGGTGCCGATGGCGGCACGCCAGGCCGGGATGAGTTTCGAGCAACTGGTGCTGCGCATATTGGGAGAAACCCATGTGGGATAAGCCGCGCGAACTGAATACTTTGTCCGGCGCACTGTTCGCTATCAGCGTTGCGCTGGCGTTGTATGGCGTGTTGAATCATGTGCTGCGATTGCCCGTATTTGCTCTGCGCGCCGTGCAGTTAAGCGCTGCGCCACAGCGAGTCGATGCAGAACAAATTGCGGCAGTGGTGCGCAATGAATTACGCGGGAATTTTTTTACGGTCAATCTGGAAGAAACGCAGCAAGCATTCGAGAAGCTGCCTTGGGTGCGCAAAGTGAGTGTGCGGCGCCTGTTCCCGTGGCGGCTGGAAGTAAGTATGGAAGAGCATGAGGCGTTGGCGAGCTGGAATGGCGTGGGGCTGGTGAACACTCATGGAGAAGTATTCACGGCGACAACGAATCAGATTTTACCGGGTTTTATAGGGCAACCCGATACTTCAGGCGAGGTGACGCGGATGTATGCGGCATTTTCCAGTCATCTGGCGCCACTCGAACAGCAAATTTCGCAGATCAGCCTGTCGCCGCGTCACGCATGGCAGTTGCGCCTGAGCAACGGCATGCTGCTGAAGTTGGGGCGCGAGCAGGCGCAGCAGCGCCTGGCGAGATTCGTTGCTGCGCAAGGTGCTGAGGATCGAGGACTGAGGACTGAGGGCGCGGTGGCTTATGTGGATTTGCGCTATCGCAATGGATTTGCAGTCATGTATAACCAGCCCGGCAAAGTACAGGTAATGGAGATTAAGGCATGAGCAAAAACAGGGAAAGCAAAAATTTAATTGTCGGGCTGGACATCGGCACTTCCAAGATTGTCACCATCGTCGCCGAGATCAAGCCGGAAGGGACGCTGGAAGTGATCGGCGTGGGCATGCACGAATCCTCCGGCATGAAGAAGGGCATGGTGGTTAACATCGATGCGACGGTGGCGGCGATTCAGCGCGCGCTGGGTGATGCCGAGCTGATGGCCGACTGCAAGATACGCGAGGTATACACCGGTATTGCGGGCAGTCATATCAGGAGTTCTAACGCTAATGGGATGGTCAAGATCAAGGACAAGGAAGTGACGCAAGCCGACATCGATCGTGTGCTGGATACGGCCAGTTCGATCAGCTTGCCGGGCGACCAGCAGACCTTGCACGTTCTTGAGCAGGAATTCAGCATCGACGGTCAGGAAGGGATCAAGAAGCCGCTCGGCATGAGCGGCAAGCGCCTGGAAGTCGAAGTGCACATGGTCAGCGGCGCAGTGGCGGCGGTGCAGAACATCTTGAAGTGCGTACACCGTTGCGGGCTGGAGGTGCGTGAGATGATTTTGCAACCGCTGGCGTCGAGCAAGGCCGTGCTGTCTGACGACGAGAGGGATTTGGGCGTGTGCTTGGTGGATATCGGCGGCGGCACTACCGATGTGGCGATTTTCACCGGCGGCGCGATACGCCACACCGCGGTCATACCGATTGCGGGCGACCAGATTACCAATGATATTGCGATGGCGCTGCGCACCCCGACCAAGGATGCGGAGGACATTAAAATCAGATACGGCTGCGCTTTGCGCCAACTCGCCGATGATGGCCCGATCGAAGTGCCCGGTGTCGGGGAGCGCGATACGCGCATGTTGTCGCGCCAGACGCTGGCGGAAGTGATCGAGCCGCGCGTAGAAGAGTTGTATTCGCTGGTGCAGACTGAATTGCGCCGCAGCGGCTTCGAAGATTTGATGTCCTCCGGCGTCGTTATCACCGGCGGCAGCGCCGCCATGCAGGGTATGGTCGAGCTGGGCGAGGAAATTTTCCACATGCCGGTGCGCTTGGGCGTGCCGCGCTATGCGGGGGGATTATCCGAAGTGGTGAAGACGCCACGCTTTTCCACCGGCGTCGGCTTGCTCCTGTACGGGATGGAGCAGGCCCAGCGCCACCAGGCGGCACGCCTGCAATCGAGTTCCTTCAGCGATGTGCTGGGCAGGATGAAGGCATGGTTCCAGGGGAATTTTTAGAAAAGAAAATCAGTATCAGGTTGGCTTGGGTGGGTTTGGGTTTTTAATTTTGTAATTTTACTAAGGAGAAAGTAATGTTCGAGATCGTGGATACACAACTTCAAGATGCAGTGATCAAGGTTATCGGCGTGGGCGGCTGCGGCGGCAATGCAGTGGATCATATGATCGAGCAGGGTGTGCAGGGCGTGGAATTCATCGTCATCAACACCGATGCCCAAGCACTCAAGCGCAACAAGGCACGCACCCAGTTGCAAATCGGTGCCACGATTACCAAGGGGTTGGGCGCGGGGGCGATGCCAGATGTCGGGCGCGCCGCAGCCGAGGAAGATCGCGAGCGCATTGTCGAGTTGATCAAAGGCGCCAACATGATTTTCATCACGGCCGGCATGGGAGGGGGCACCGGTACCGGCGCCGCGCCAGTGATCGCCCAGGTGGCCAGAGAAATGGACATTCTTACCGTGGCCGTGGTGACCAAGCCTTTTACCCACGAGGGCAAGCGCATGCGCCTGGCGCAGACGGGTATCGAAGCGCTGTCGGAATTTGTGGATTCACTGATCATCGTGCCGAACGAGAAGCTGATGAGTGTGTTGGGCGAAGACACGACCCTGCTGGATGCGTTCCGCTCATCCAACAGCGTGTTGCAGGGTGCGGTGGCAGGCATTGCCGAGGTAATCAACGTGCCCGGACTGGTGAACGTGGACTTTGCCGACGTGCGCACCTTGATGTCGGAAAACGGCATGGCGATGATGGGTTCGGCCACCGCCAACGGGCCGGACCGGGCCAAGCGTGCGGCGGAGAACGCGATGTCCAGCCCGTTGCTGGAGGATGTAAATATGGCGGGCGCACGCGGCGTGTTGGTCAATATCAGTTCCAGCAGCAGCCTGACCCTGCGGGAATATAAAGAGGTCACCAACAGCGTGCAATTTGCCGTTGAAGATGCCACGGTGATTGTCGGGTCGGTGTTTGATGAGGAAATGGGTGATGAACTGCGTGTGACGATTGTCGCCACAGGCTTGAGTTCGCGGGTGGAGCGCAAGCAATCCAAGCCGGAGCTGGTTTATGGACAGCGCACCGGCACGCATGACGAACCCGCAGCATCCGTTGTAAATTATAAGGAACTTGAAATGCCCGCCGTGATGCGCAATGGCCGTCACCGCGAAGCGGTCGAAGCGATGAAGCAGTCCGGCGTGGAGACACTGGATATTCCGTCATTCCTGCGCAAGCAGGCGGATTAGTAGCCGTTTGTAGATTGGGTTAGCAGTTTCATGGTTCGACAGGCTAGGGCAGGCTCTTGCCTGCCGCTATTCTATCGTTAACGCACCAACCCACTTTGTTTTTTCCGGCCTACCGCGCTAGCGCGATTTGAGTAAGAATTGTGCAAGCTTCCGGGTTTCCAGCTTCACAGCTTCTTCGGAGACTTTCCATTGCCTCGTTTTTTCTATTTAGCATATTCAGAGCTAATCCACGATTCAACAGCACTTGATTGTTATTGGCATCCAGGCTGAGTGATTTGTCAAAATCGTTCAGAGCTTCCT
>VFLG01000029.1 GCA_009885195.1 Gallionellaceae bacterium | reverse complement strand
ATGTATCCGCCGCCGGGCTGCGTGCCCCATGAACCGTGCAGGGCGACCACCGCATCGAATTCCAACTGCGCATCCATTCCGCCCTTGGGCACAAAAGCCATGCCCAGCGGCGCATTGCGCGACGGAAATGTTGCGGCTGGAATCGTCACTTCATTGATGGCTCGCGGCGGCGCGCTTGATACACAATCATCGCGCTGCAGCTGTTTGCCGTCGAACTGAAACCACGGCATACCGTGAAAAGAACCGGCGGTGAGTTTGCTGAAATATTCCGGCGGCTGATCATAGCCCAGATGATCCGGCCCGTTGTTGCTGGCGAACAGCACACCGGTCTGCGGCTGCCAAGCGAACCCGACCGGATTGCGCAGCCCCGATGCAAAAGGCTTCCAGCTTGCCTTGCCGCCGCCCTCATTCAACACCAGCACCCCGCCGCGCCGCTCTTCAAACAGATAGCCCTCACCCAGATACTGGTCGCTGCAATTGCGCTGGATACCCAGGCTCGCATATACCCGTCCATCCGGACCTACCCCCACCGTGCGGCTGGTATGCCCGCCCCCGCCCGGCAAAGCCGCCAGCAACACCAGCGCTTCCGGCGCGATCACAGACTGCCCGGCCCGGTACGGCGCGCGATACACACCATCCGTCCGCGCGATCAAAATCTCGCCTCTCCGGAACGCCACACTATGCGGATAATCGTCCAGCTCGACCAGCACCTCCGCCTTGGTATAGGGAGGCGGCAAGCGATACACCTTGCCGGATTTCGAGCCGGCGAACAGATCGCCGTTGGCGGCAAAGGTCAGCATGCGCGGCGTATCCATGCGGCTCAACAACTCCAGCCGGTAACCCTTGGGCACGCGCACCGTCCTGCGCTCGCCGTCCAATGTCAGCGTCTGATACCCATAGGCCAATGCATCCGTGCCCGCCTGCGCAGGCGGGCAAGCAAAGCACAACAGCAACAGCAGGCCGAACTTGCCGCAAGGCATCACGCGGGTGACCAAGCACTGCAAGGGATTGTGATTCATCTAAAGGGCACCTCTAAAAATTCAGATTTTAGTTCCGGCATAACCTGAAGGTTAGCCTGCATTGCAACTTCGTTGTATCCCAACTGCTGCGTTGCAGATGCGGGGTAAGCAGGCAAGCCGCGTAGCGGATGATCGCAAAATAATGTTAATTTGCAAATATTTTTGGGCTGAATGAGATTGTTATATGCTGGCTCAATGTTCGAGGCAGCAGTAGCGACTGCATATTATAACCAGCATGGGGCGCGAATGCGGCCTTTGATCGGAAAGATTATTTGAGAGCCAGTCCTAATGCAATTGTTTGCAACCTTCCTGATTTCCAGCTTCACAGCTTCTTCGGAAACTTTCCGTCGCCTCGTTTTTTCTATTTAGCATATTCAGAGCTAATCCACGATTCAACAGCACTTGATTGTTATTGGCATCCAGGCTGAGTGATTTGTCAAAATCGTTCAGAGCTTCCT
>VFLG01000005.1 GCA_009885195.1 Gallionellaceae bacterium | reverse complement strand
GCTGTTTCCGTGGATACTGTATTTGACCGAGCTATCCACAGTCAGAATTCAGGAGCCGTTTGTGCTGTACCGCAGTTATCTATGGATGAGCGGGTTGCCCATCATCTTGTTCGGTTTCATGGGTGCTGCTCCCAGAAAATTCGTCCCTGTCCTGTTGGCCGTATGTTGCCTGGTGCTGGTCGGGCTGGCATGGAACAGGCTGGATACGTTTTCCAGTAGATTGAAGTTATGGTCTGATGCAATCGAAAGAAATCAGGATGAGAAATTGCTTGGCGTTGAAAGGATTTATAACAACCGGGGTAAAGCTTATGAAGACTTGGGCCGTTTTTCGGAGGCGCTGGCAGATTATCAAAAATCGATAGCACTCAATCCAAAATATTCTAGAGGCTACAAAAACAGTGGTTATATGTATTACTTACAAAATAATTATGAAGAAGCGTTACATAGGTACAACACTGCGATAGGGCTTAGACCCAATTACGGCGATGCCTATACAAACCGTGGTACCCTCCTTACCAAAATGGGTCGCCACGCCGAGGCGCTCGGTGATTATGACCGGGCTGTTCAACTCGGTTCAGAGAATTCACTTTCTTACTCAAATCGCGGCCTTGCCAATTTTAACCTGGGCAAATTTCAGGAAGCCATGAACGATTATGACACTGCGATCAAGCTTAACCCCGATTACGTCGATGCCTATACAAACCGTGGTATCCTCCTTGCAACAATGGGTCGCTATGCCGAGGCGTTCAGCGATTCTGACCGGGCTGTTCAACTCAGTCTCTGGAATCCACTTTCTTACTCGAATCGCGCCTTTGTCAATTTCAACCTGGGCAAATTTCAGGAAGCCCTGAACGATTATGACAAAATACTCAGCTTGGATGCCAAAGACAACCAAGCACTGTTGCATCGTGGAGCCGCCCTGTATGCGCTGAACAGAAAAAACGAGGCGATGGAAAGCTTCCGCAGAAGCTGTGAAGCCGGAAACCCGGAAGCTTGCAAACAATTGCGTTAGGACTGGTTCGGTTTCAAGAAATAATCTCTCCGATCAAAATTCGCCAGATATCTTGCGACAGCCTTCATACAACTGGCACAATGCGCCTCTCGCATTGATAAAGAATCAGGAAACCATGTTTAGCAAGATTTTCAAGAAAAGTGAAGTTTCCCCCAATCCAGCGTTAGTGCTACAACCAGCCAAGGTTATAGACACAGCTCAGCTTGCCGCGCAGGCAGCTGCCCAATTAGCCGCCAAGGTTGAATGGGAAAATAAACTGCAGGCGGCCATGGGTGATGACAGCGCGCTGTTGGCCGTAGCGAAAGACACGCCATTATTAGACATCAAACACGCAGCCGTTCTGGCACTGGAGGGCGAAGCTGCGCTCAAGCTGGCTGAGCGTGAATTCCGCACGCATGACCGTCGCGTCCACCGCGCGGCCAAGCAACGCTATGAGGCGCTGGTTGAGCAGCGCGAGTCACGTGAGCGGGCCGGCCAGTTGATTGCAAGCGCCGCCGCTCTCGTTAATGAATCAATAATTCCGGCCAACCGCCTGGTTGAGCTTGATCAAGCATGGCGAGCACTCGATCCAGCATTACTGGAGAATGAACAGAACGCCGCCTTTGCCGACTTGCAGGCAAAGTTGACGGCACTGATACTCGAACGCGGCGATCACCTGCGCTCCACCCAGCGCTGGACTGCTGACGCCAATCAGGCACTGGCTCATTTGAACGCGGTCTGCGCCGAAGTGGCCGCAGACAACAAAGAGTGGGCCGAGCTTGCCCCTGCTCTTGCCAGCGCAAGCAATAGTGCGCGAGCCACGCTACTAGCCGTTCCTGCCGCAACATCCTCGTCACTACCCGAGCGAGATGCAAGCGCAATGCTGATGGAAGCATTGCAGACTGCCTTGCACAAAGCGGCACAGATTGAGGCCAGGCTGGCGATTCTGGATGAGCTATATCAGGGCGGTCAGTCCGGGGATGTTCAGCTTGTGAGTGTCCAGCCTGCCGATGCCGATTCAAATCCCGCAACAGAGCAAGTTGCGCCATCTACCACGCCAAGCCAGCGCTGGCAGGCACTGCCACCCATCGCCGATACGCACATCGACAAGGCGCTGAACGCGCGCTTTGAAGAATGGCAACGCATGAAGGCGGACGCGCGCAAGACACGTCAAGCCGAGAGCAAGCAACGCGCCAAAGAGAAAAGCAAGGCGATGCAACAAGCGCACATTGAGACCTTGGAGGCTATTGTGCAAATGGCCGAATCCTCACTCGCGGCGGGGCATTTGACCGAGACCGGAAAACACTTGATCGCCATCCAGGAAACGCCAGGGAGCGGGGCTGCCAGCAGCGCGTTACAAGCACGCATCAATGTGCTGCAAGCCGAGTACGCCCGTCTTAAGGGATGGCAACATTGGGGCGGCGGACGGGTGCGTGATGATCTTGTGCTGGAAGCCGAAGCACTCGCTAAAGTCGCTGCGGCTGAGGAAGACAAACGCGCAGCCAAGCTGCCGCTCAAACAACATGCGGACGCTATCGAGCAACTGCGCACACGTTGGAAAGAGTTGGATCGCTTGGGTGGCGCCACCAGCCGCGAACTGTGGCAACGATTTGACGATGCGCTAAAAACTGCTTACCTGCCGGTGGCGGTACACCTCGACAAATTAAATTCCGAACGGCAGGATAATCTGGCCGCACGCAAAAAATTGATTGCCGCCCTGGATGCGGTGAACATTAGCGATGGGGATAATGGTGCAGCGCCAGATTGGCGGGGAATAGCACGCGCGCTCGACCACTTTCAAACCGAGTGGCGCAAGCTGGGGCCGGTCGAACATACCGTGCCGCACAAGGCGCGCGATGCGCTGCTGGAGCAGATGCAAACCAGTGTCGCGCGCCTGGAAAATCCGTTGCAGGAAACGCGGCGCGGCGCGCAATCGGCACGCGAAGAATTTATCGCTCACGCCAAAGCACTAAGCGCAGATGCACAAGGCCGCGACGTCGTTGCCAAAGTGCGCGCACTGCAAGCCGAATGGCAGCAACATGCCAAATCGCAACCGCTGGCCCGCGCCGTTGAGAACGCACTGTGGGCGGATTTCAAGGCTGCCATCGATGCCGTCTTCAGCCAGCGCGATGCGGCCTCTAGCGCCAGAGATGCCGAATTAAAAACCAACCAAACCACGCGGGAGGCATTAATCGCGCGTCTTGGCGAATTGAATCAGGACACGCCGCCAGCGGATATCAAGCGAACGATAGCGGCGGCTGAAACGGAATGGCGCAAGGCGGGTGAAGCTCCCAGAAGCGCAGCCGCCAAGCTGGATGAAAAATTCCGTGCCGCATGTCACACAGCACTGCAACATATTACCGGCAGTGCACAGCGCATCTGGCACACCACCTGCGACACACTGCTTGCCAAGCAGGCGCTTTGTGAAGAAGCAGAAACAAACACTCAGCCCGCTGAGGATATCGACGCCCGCTGGTCGATTTTACCCGTGCTGCCGACATCGTGGGAACAAGCGCTGCACAAACGCCTCAAGGCCGGCGAAACAAAACCGGCTGACGAATCACTCAACATGATCCTGCTGCAACTGGAATCTTCGCTTGAAATGCCCTCCCCGCCTGCATTCCAGGATGCCAGACGCGCGCTCAAGTTAAGCATGATGAAGAGTGCAATGGAAGGACGGGATGCCCCAGCTGGCACAAAATCCGACATCGAGAAATTGACTGCCGCAACACTTGGCTATGCGCGCATAGACACGGTGCAACACGAACGGCTGGCTGCCATTATTGCCAGACTGAAGGCAGGCGACTTTGAAGTGCATGCGGATAAAATCAGATTGCGCGGTCACTAACACTGAATTCATTAGCTTTCAGTGTGATCGATGGGTCAGTAACCATCTGTTCCATGAATGCAATGGAGTCGTGTCCCTCGCGAAGTGCCCACTTATCAAGAACGACATCTACGCCGCTGTTGACTAGCTCAGTGGCAAGGTCTACGACCCATTGCTCGTGCTCAGGGGTCGACCAACTGTATGAAATGAAAAATTTCGGCGCTGAACTGATGGATCATTTCTCTCAAGGGTATAACGAATGTATACACCGCCAACGGCGGCATATCCTGTAAAAATGCGGTGTACAATCCGATTCATGCCAGCAATCAACATATTTTTATTTGGTAATTATCGAATAGGGGTTATGTTATGGTTAATGAAAATACACCGCTCGCTCCCCCCAACAAAAATCGCTCGACCAAGTCCGTGGCAAGATCAGGATTAAGCATTACAGCATTCGCACAGAAACACGGGGGCGAGATATCCAATGTTTAATGTGATCCTGTACCAGCCGGAAATTCCGCCCAACACCGGCAACGTCATCCGCCTGTGCGCCAACACCGGAGCGCAACTGCATCTTATCCGACCACTCGGTTTTAATCTGGATGACAAACAGTTGCGCCGCGCCGGGCTGGATTATCACGAATATACATCCCTATTGGTACATGACAGTCTCGCCGCCTGTTTGCACACCCTGCCGGGGGTGCGCCTGTTTGCCTACACCACCAAGGGTACGCGCCCCTATCACGAAGTATGCTATCAAGCCGGGGATGCGCTGCTGTTCGGACCTGAAACGCGCGGCCTGCCGGCGGATTTATTGGCATCGTTAACACCGGAGCAGCGCCTGCGCCTGCCCATGTTGCCGAATAACCGCAGCCTGAATTTATCCAATACGGTGGCGATAGCCGTGTTTGAGGCGTGGCGGCAATGCGGGTTTGCGGGAGCTAATTAAATTCAGAGTTGGGCGAACGATTGAGCAATTCCTCCACCGCACTCGCAGCCGCAACCTGCTCATACAGTACACGGTAGACCGCCGCACAAATCGGCATGTCCACACCTAATCGTTGCGCCAGTTGATGCACTTCGCGCACGGTATAGACACCCTCCGCCACGTGGCCCAGTTGGCGCAGTATGTCCGGCAAGGCCAGTTGTTGCGCCAGTAAAATTCCGACCTTGCGGTTGCGCGACAGGTCGCCGGTGCAGGTCAGAATTAGATCTCCGGCACCGGACAGACCACCCAGCGTTTCCGCGCGCCCGCCCATTTTCAATCCCAGCCGCGTCATCTCGGCCAGGCCGCGCGTAATCAGCGCCGCGCGGGCGTTGTGGCCAAAGCCCATGCCGTCGGCGATGCCGGCGGCGATGGCCAGCACGTTCTTGACCGCGCCACCCACCTCTACCCCGACCACGTCGGTGCTGGAGTAGATGCGCAGCCGCGCATGGTGCAGCGCCTGCACCGCCTGTTTGGCAAACTCACCATCGCTGGATGCCAGAGCCAGCGCGGTGGGCAGGCCGCGCGCCACCTCCTGGGCAAAGCTCGGCCCGGACAGCACGCCGCGCGGAAAATTCTGCGGCAGGATTTCTGCGGCTACCTGATGGGGCAGTTGTGCGGTTTCCGCCTCGAAACCCTTGCACGCCCAAATGACCGGGATTGACGTGGGCACAGCCGCAATCTGGCGCAGCGTGGCGCGCAGGGCGGCAATCGGCACGGCGACCAAAATATATTCCGCGCCGGTGCAGGCTGCATCCAGGTCAGCGCTGAGGCCGAGCACTTGCGGCAGCGGGATTCCCGGTAGATAGCGCTGATTGCAGCGGCTGGCGAGCATCGTTTCGATTTGCGCGGCATCGCGCGCCCACAGCGTGACCCGATGGCGTGTTGATAGATTAATGGCTAGCGCAGTGCCCCAAGCACCAGCACCGATGACGGTAATGTTCATTTGTTTAATCAAAAAGGCTATGTCACTTTTAATTGTTGAACCTAGAAAAAACAGTTAGCCACAGAGAACACAGAGGAAAAACAAAAACTTGTAACACGGAAGTGATTCACCTTTTCGGTGAAACTAAACAATGTGGAGAAATTGCGTCTCTCTCTGTGTTCTCTGTGAACTCTGTGGCTTGAACTGCGGTTTTTAGGTTGAAGCAAGCAGCAAGTAGGGTGGATAAAGCGCGTAGCGCGTATCCACCATCCGCTGGTGGAAACGCTGCGCTTTTTCCACCCTACATATTTCACTGTCTTCTGTCCTCTGATCAGTCGCCCCACACATCGGCCATGCCGACATAGCCCGTCGCCCCATCCTGGTGGCGCACCTTAAGCCAGCCGGTGCCAGAGTTCTCCAACCATTCCAGTGCCACTTGCTGGCGTGCCTGGAACGCCACCGGCGCGCCATCCTCTGGCGCCTGGCGCACTTCAGCAATGGCTGCCGTCACCGCCACATAGCGCTTGCCGCTCAAGGCGCGCTTTTCTATCCAGGCCAGGCTGCCGGAACTGTCGCGCACCTTAACCCAGTCATTCAGGCTGACCACCTGTTCCAGCGGCAGGTAACGGCTCACCACAAATAATTTTTTGGCCTTGGTTGAAGGGGCATCATAGAGAATGGCCGGACCTTCTGCGACCGACACATAGTCCAGCGCATGCACAGAACCCGTCACTGCGGCCAGGCTGATGAACAGAATGGAAGCGGCGGGTAATCTCATTTCAATGTTTTGTTTGTGGAACTACCTGCGCCTGCAGCTGTTTCTGCTGCTGGTACAGCACGTCGAAATTGATCGGATTAAGCAGCACCGGCGCAAACCCGGCGCGCACCGCCACATCCGACACCACCTCGCGCACATATGGAAAGAGGATGTTGGGGCATACCACCCCTAATACCTGCTCCAGCTCTTGCTGCGGCAGGTTGCGCGCCTGAAAAATACCCGCCTGCTTGGCCTCGATCAGGAACATCACCTTGGCTTTTTCCGTCAGCCTGGCGGTGACGGTAACGGTGACAATCACCTCGAACAAGCCCTCTTCGATGGATGTAGCCTGGCTGTGCAACTGCAAGTCAATTTGCGGACTTTCGCGCTCCAGAAAAATGCCCGGTGCATGGGGAATTTCCAGCGACAGGTCTTTCACATACAGTTTTTCGATGTTGAATAATGCTTGTTGGGATGCCGCTGCTTCACTCATGTGTGTCCCTGACTTTCTAAATAAATTATTCGACACCCGGGGCGCTCAACAACCGGGGCAATTCACCGCTCTGTTCCAGCTTCGCCAATTCATCGAAGCCCCCGACATGGCGTGTGCCGATGTAAATTTGCGGCACACTGCGCCGCCCGGTCTTTTCCATCATCGCCTGGCGCAATTCCGGTTGCAGGTCAACCCGAATTTTGTCGATTTCCGCCACGCCCCTGGCATGCAGCAAGTTCTCGGCCCGCACACAATAAGGACACACGGCGGTGCAATACATCAACACCCTGACCATTATTTTTCCAACGGCAGTCCGGCCTTCTGCCAGGCCTGCACGCCACCCGCCAGATTATATGCCTGCCCAAACCCCTGTTTGCCCAGCAGTGCGCAGGCCGTGGCAGAACGCTGGCCGCTGCGACACATTACCACGATGGCTTGCGCGCGGTTGCGCTCCAATTCGCCGATGCGCTCGGCAAGCTTGCCCAACGGGATCAGCTTGGCATTCAAAATGTGTCCGGCATTAAATTCTTTCTCTTCGCGCACATCGAGGACGAGCGCATTCTTGTGATTGATTAATTGCAGGGCGTCCGCGCACTCTATATCTTTCACCCCGCGCAGGCGATTGCCAAAAAAAGACCACAGCAACATCAAGCCGCTGCTTATTAAAACAAATATCATCAAAGCATTATCTGTCATGAACTGCACGTTGTCGCTCCTTGTGTTTTTCGAGCGCAAATTCTAACAGAGCGGCGAAGTGCGCGGGGTCTTTCAGCGCCAGCTCGCTCAACTTTCGGCGCTCAGACTCGAAATTAGCCGGGTAGGCCCAGATGGCGCGCCGCATCTGCAATTCCGCCGCCGTCTGTTCACCGGACAGCGCCAATAACAATGCCTGGCGATAGACCACGGATCCGATCGGCGCAGAGCGCATCACGCGCCCGTTCAATTCAAGCTTGTCCGCCAGATTGTCCGCGCTGATCTCCATCATGTTAGCCCGGTATAGCTCGGCCAGAGAGACCATCAAACCCAGCTTATTTACGTCTAATATGCCTTCGCGCATGCGCTGCTGATGATTTTCGGTGTCCGCTGCGGATGCCGGGCGCAACGCCAGCACTCCCTCCATTTTACGATTCCCCTGCCACATCTGGTGCAGCGACAACAGCCCGAGTAGCAACATCGTCGCCAGCAGCAGCCTCCCCCATCTGTGCAATTGCAAACGATAGGTGGTGTAGTCCAGCATACCCAGCAACAACGCGGCTATCCCCAAGAAATAGGCATACCACAGCGGGTATTCCAGCAGGCTGTGTATGCCCAGCACGGCCAGCACGGAATATGCCCACCAGTGATAAACATTGCGCTCCCTGGCGCGCATCGCCTGAACTAGCCACAGCACGAGCGTCGCCAGCAACACCAGCAAACCGGCCAAGCCCATTTCAGCTGCGGTCTGTATGAACAAATTGTGGGCATTGTTATACAGGCCGGCGACATTGACATCGCGCAACTGTTCGGTCAGCACAAAATGCTGCCAGCCAAACTGGCCAAAGCCTGCGCCTAGCAACGGGAATTGGGTAAAAATCAGCCAACCCTCGCGCCATAGATGTAGCCGCAACTGGCCGCTGCCGACATCCTCGCCCAACAGCCGCTGCATCGTGGTCACCGTGCCGTCCGCGCCAGCCAGAGCCGGGATTTGCACGACAAAATGCATCAGGCCGAACCCCACTATCAGTGCTGCGCTGTATTGCAACAGCGGCAAATTGGATTTGTCGCGGCGATGCCACAACCAGGCGAGACCAACCATCCCGACCAGGTACAGCCCGGCGCTACGCGAGCCGCTCAACACCAACACAAACAACAGCGGCAGCGCGAGCAGCGCCACCTGCCATGCGCGCAATCCCCAGCGCATGCGCAACAAGCCCAGCGAAATCAGACCCAGGGTGATGTAATTGGCGTAATGGTTGGGCTGGGCCAGGTTGCCATACACGGCTGCGGATATCTTGACGATCACCACCGGGTCCAGAAAAGTGTGCCAACGGTAGTGCTGCAACACGCCCAGCAAAGCATTCAGTTCCGCCCCCAGCAACAGGCATGCGGCCAGCACCGTAGCCAGCACGGGCAAGCCGAGTTCTGCGCGCAAGCGCTGACCCAGCATGATCAGCAACGCCGCCCACAACAGATAGAGACTGTATAGCAATGCCTGGTCAAGATAGGTCACCAGACCCAGCACATACTGCACTGCGACCAGCAGCATCAAACCCATGGGCAGCAGCGCTATGCGTGGCAACTCCGGCTGCACCCAGAAACGCCGCAGCAACAGCAAAGTTATCGCGCATAAGCCCAAAAAAGCCGCCCCCCATTCCTGATAGAACGTGGTGCGCGGGTGTGCGTGGAGATAATACAGAAACGGCAAAACGAACATCGCACCGAGCAAGATCAGGCTGACGTGGGCTAATGTTAGCTTGGGGAAATGCAGATCGGGTGCCCCGGAATTCGAAATGTTATGCGAGCTCTCTGCAGGTTTGAGTGGGCGATTTTTCATCTGATTCTAATCAAATTGGGGTCGCCCATTTTACGCAGATTTGCGCGGGTGGAAGGATTACTTAATCCAGGGAAACGCGGATTTATTCGGTTTTGCCATCCCCGCCTGGCCGAAGGCCAGTTTATCCTGAGTCTATCGAAGGGCGGGGATGACAAATTAATCTGCGTTCCCCTGGGAGCGCTCAGACAGGCTTATTGCACAGCTATGAACAATTTGAATTTTAACCGGATTTGTTTTTAGAGGCTGAGCAGTTATAATTTTAAAGGTAAGCTTGGGATGGTTGTACCGGTCAGGGACGAACGCTGCGACCGGGAAGTGACAAATCCGGCGATCCGGATTTTTTTGTAAGATTATACATAGCGACAGAAATCGTAGCGAGCGGCTTTGGGGTGGTGGAGGCCGGAGCACAGCGCCCGGAGCATACATGTCAGTTTACCGCTACGCGGCCCCGGAGCGCGAGCACCGCCCGACCCCGCCCCAGAGTCGCGCATAACCAATGACTTACCCAGCGTCTTTTGCTGGGTTAGTCAGCTGGCTAGTTGTTTCATCAGTAGATTTATGTCGCTATGTATAACTTCGTGTACTTGGGAAAGCATCATGTTTGAATCTGCCGAGCTTGGCCACAAGATAGACAAAGCGACTTACGATGCGGAGGTGCCGGGGTTGCGCGAGGATTTGCTTAACGCGCAATTCGATCTGGCGCAGAAAGCCAAATTTCCGGTCATTATCCTGATCGGCGGCGTGGATGGGGCGGGCAAGGGCGAGACGGTCAACCTGCTCAACGCCTGGATGGATCCGCGTTACATCGTCGCCCACGCGATGGGTGAACGATCGGATGAGGAACGCGAGCGTCCGCCGATGTGGCGGTTCTGGCGCGCTCTGCCCCCCAAGGGCAAGATCGGCGTGTTCTTCGGCTCATGGTACACCGCGCCCATCGTGCAGCGCGTCCTAGGCAAAACCAAGGCTTCCGAATTGAACCAGAACATAGATGAGATCAACCGCTTCGAAAAAATGCTCACCAACGAAGGCGCGCTGATCATCAAGTTCTGGTTCCATCTCTCCAAGGAGGCGCAACGCAAACGGCTCAAGAGTCTGGAGAAGGATCCCAAGACGCGTTGGCGCGTCACTGATCTGGACTGGGAACGCTTCAAGCTGTATGACAAATTCCGCAAGGTTTCCGAGCATGCGTTGCGCGCCACCAGCACGGCGGAAGCTCCGTGGATGGTAGTCGAAGGCGCTGATGCCCGCTACCGTAGCCTGACTGTCGGCAAGGTTTTACTGCAAGCGATGCGCAAACGTTTGGATCATCCTGTCCAGGCAGCGACCACCGCCACCGCGCCGCTGCAAGCCCCGATAGACAGTTTGAACGTGTTCGATAAACTGAACATGGCGCAGAAAGTCGCCAAGAAGAAATTCGATAGCGAACTGGAAAAATATCAGGGCAAGCTCAACCTGCTGACGCGCGACGAGCGCTTCCGCAGCATGTCCGTGATCGCATTGTTCGAAGGCTCGGACGCGGCAGGCAAGGGCGGCGCGATACGCCGCATCACCGGCGCGCTGGATGCGCGCCACTACCGCATCATCCCGGTCGCCGCGCCCACCGAGGAGGAGCGCGCGCAACCTTATCTGTGGCGCTTCTGGCGCCACATCCCGCGTACCGGGCGCGTGACCATTTTTGACCGCTCATGGTATGGGCGGGTGCTGGTCGAACGTGTGGAAAAATTCTGTTCCGAAGCGGACTGGATGCGCGCCTACAGCGAGCTCAACGACTTCGAGGAGCAACTGGTCAAGAGCAACACCGTGCTGGTGAAATTCTGGCTGACCATCACCAAGGAGGAGCAGCTACTCCGCTTCAAGGAACGCGAAAAAACCGGCTTCAAACGCTTCAAGATCACCGAGGAAGACTGGCGCAACCGCAAAAAATGGAACGGGTATGAAGCTGCCGTGTGCGACATGGTAGATCGCACCAGCACCGAAATCGCACCGTGGACACTGGTGGAAGCCAACGACAAGAACTTTGCGCGCATCAAGATTCTGAAAACGCTATGTCAACAAATCGAATCGGCGATGAAGAAGAAATAGTTGCACTCGGTTTTTGAGCGCGCCTATAGTAAACGTCCCCCCACGCTTCGTTTGATGCAGACATGACAGTCGAAACCGAACTCAAATTACGCATCGCCCCCGAGCAGCTTGCCAAGCTGAAGCGGCACGCGCTGTTCAAGGCGCATCAAGTTACCCGTCCGACCACGCGCCGTCTCTACAACATCTATTACGACACGCCGAAACTCGAATTGCGCCAATCCGAAATAGCGTTGCGTCTGCGCCGTAGCGGACGGCAATGGCTGCAAACCTTGAAGGGCGGCGGTTCGGTCAAGGCCGGGCTGCATCGGCGCGACGAGTGGGAAATGCCGGTGAGTGGCCCGGCGCTGGATTTTTCCTTGCCGCAAGCGGCGGAGTGGGACGAGCATTTGCCGCAGTCGTTGCGCAAAAAATTGCAGCCGGTTTTTGTCACGGATTTTTCCCGCTCCAGTCGTATGCTGTTGTGGCAGGGCGCGCAAATCGAGTTGTGCATGGATCGGGGTGAAGTGCGCACCGAGCAGCACAGCATGCCAATTTGCGAGTTGGAACTGGAATTGAAATCCGGCGAGCCGAGGCTATTGTTCGAGCTGGCATTGGCGATACTGGAGATCGTGCCGTTCGAGCTGGAGATAGTCAGCAAGGCGGAGCAGGGGTATAGGCTGTTGACGGGATATGCCGACAAGCCGGTTAAAAGTGTTGTGCCCAGTCTTGCCAAGACGGACACCTCGGCGAATGCGCTGCAAACGCTGATCTGGTCATGTCTGTTGCATTTGCAGAATAACCTGCGCGGGGCGATGAGCGGCAATGACGCAGAGTATCTGCATCAGATGCGCGTGGCCTTGCGGCGCTTGCGCGTGGCGCTGCGCATGACCAAAAAATTTCGTGCCGATGAGCAGTTGGCCGCACTGAACAAAGATGTTGCGGCATTGTGCATCGCCCTGGGGCGTATCCGCGAATGGGATGTGTTCATCACCCAGACGGTGCAGCCGATGTGCGCGCGTATGCCCGGACATGCCGGTTTGCAAGCACTGTTGGCGGCCGGTGAGCGGCAACGTGATGGTTGTTATGCCGCACTGCGCGGCGAAGCACGGGCGCGCGAGTTGCAACGGTTGATATTGCGTTTTGCCATCTGGATGAATGGTTCGTATTGGCAACAGCAAGAGCTAGCCGGGCTGCAGGCTCGCGATTTTGCGACACGTCGTTTGCATAAGCTGGCCCGGCGATTCGCCCAATCCGGGCAGCACCTGGGTGTTGCCGATGCCAAGCGGTTGCACGCCTTGCGCATTCTCGCCAAGAAGTTGCGTTACAGCGTGGAATTTTTCGCCGCGTTGTACGACAGGGAAAAGGCCAGGTCATTTCTGGCCGCGTTAAGCGAGGTGCAGGACGTGCTCGGGCAGATCAACGATGTCGCGGTGGCGCATCGCTTGCTGGATGATTTGGCGTTGACCTCGGATTTGTCCGCGCATCAGGAAGCGGTTGCCTTGGCCAAGGGCTGGATCGCGCACGATCTGTCCCGTCTGCTCGCCGCGTTGCGCAAAACCATTCAACGTTTTGACAAGCAATCCGCATTTTGGGAAAACTGATTTTAGGGCACTTTTAAAAATCCAAATTTCGTCGCAATACGGCGTTGCTCACAAAAAATTGAGCCTTACATATCAAACATATGCAGCGTCGCAATTTTTTGTTCGCGCCTTGTCTTGCTTAGAACTTTGAATTTTTAGACGCGCCCTTTATAAAAAATCGGGCGAGATAGTCAGCCGCAATATTGTTTGCGCATCGCCATCGCGTTCGCGGCGACTGAACCACCACACCGCCCCTTTTTTAATGCTCCAGTATTGCAATTGCCCGGTCATCAGCAGTCCTGCCACCGCACCGAGGGCGGGCTGATGGCCGACAATCAACACGCAGTCATCTTCATTGGGCCAGTTCGCAGCTTGAAGTACGGCTTGTGGCGAGCATCCCGGCGCGATGTCGGGATCGGTCATAAAGGGGCGATTCAGTGCTTGTGCGGTTTGCTGGGTGCGCTTGGCCGGGCTGACCAGGATATGGGTATCGGGCGGTAGATGGCCGCGCAAAAAAGTCGCCATATCCCCCGCTTGTTTTTGACCTTTTTTGGTCAAGGCACGCGCCATATCGGGGACACCCTCCTCGGCTTCAGCGTGTCGCCACAAGATCAATTGCATGATTTCCTCCGGGCCAAATATTACAGTTCAGTTGTCAGGATATACTGTATATACTGATTATTCCATAATCTAATGAGTGGCTTGCCATGACTAAAAAAACGATTCCCATTCCAGCCAAAACCACGCCAAAAAAAGTCGCCGCAACGAGAAACAAAGCCGCCACGATGAAGCCTCTCGCCGCCCAGCCAGCAGTTGCCAAAATAGCCGCTGATAAGCCAGGCAAAAAAAGCAAGAAAACTAAAAAATTAGCAGCTAAACCCGAAATAAAAGTAAAGACGGTTCGTGACAGCTTCACCATGCCAAAAGTTGAATACGAAAAAATAAATGACTTGAAACAAACCTGCCTGAAAGCCGGTTTGCATGTGAAGAAAAACGAGTTACTGCGTGCCGGTCTGCGCGCGTTAAGCACATTGAGTGTGACGCAATTAAAACAAGAAATTGGCAAACTGGATACGATTAAAACCGGACGACTAAAAAAATCTGCGGCTTAAGTTTCTGGATAATTCCATTTCCCGATCAATAGTGCAATATCGTAGAGGGGCTGAAGGGAAATACGGTGGGACTGGAGTGCCACCGCGATAGCGGTTTAATTCAACTCTAATTAGCTTTGACTTGTTGCGGCTTGCACATCGTATTTACTTCTTCCAATGCATTTTTCAGCCTTGCTGCATCGTCTGATGAATTGACGATGAGAAGTATCCTGATCTTATCCGTGGCCACAGCGCCCCATCCAGTATCTTTCGCATATCCATACTCATCTGCTATCCACAAATCGTCGCGAGGCGTATCCCAGTATGCGGAAGGCCCATGCGTTTTATATTTCGTATAGTTGCCATCTCTTAGATTAAGCACCGATATGGAAATATGATTACCGCCCTTGCTCTTGCGCTCCTCAAAATAGACGGCTACCCCACTCAGATCGCCCCCTTTGGAAGTTATTTTTCCCAATATGCCGAATTCATCCCGGTTGATATTCTGGAAATCAATAACAGAGTTAATCTTGAAATCCTTCCATACAGAAAAGGCATTGCCGTACTGGATGTGTAACTGCTCATCAACGACCAAGCGGCACCCGTCAAATTTTGCAGTCCTTGCTATGCCTTCAGGGTTTCTGTTCAATGGGGTTGTTGTTTCCACAGGCTTAGCCAATAAATCAACGATCCATTTCCGGGTTTCTTCGAGCTTTAAATTACCTGTCGGCTGATTCCCGGATGTATTTCCATCAACGGGCTCGGGCACGGCTCCTGAAGCGGGAGAAGCCGCTTCGTTTACGGGTGCGCCCCCTTCCATCTTGCAAGCCTCGGCAGCGAGTTGAACTACTGTTCCACCCTTGAGCCTGCAATCAATTGCCATATCCGCCGCATGGCCGACGCCGAGCGGCGCAAGGGCAAGCAATATCAAGATAGGGGGGCGCAACATTTTCGTTAACATGCTTGATCTCCTTGAGTTATTTTGAGTCTGGCCCCATTGATTCATGCCGCCCCCGCGCTGCCGAGACTGCGCCAGGTATCCTCGCCAACGCCGCCGTACCGCAACGTGCTGCCATCGTCGAGCTGGATTTGAAGCATCCGGGCGCGCGCATCGTAGACTATGGCGTGCAACCTGCCCGAATTTATTTTCTTCATTTCCATTGAATAAGCCGTCAAACCGGAACCCAGGTTCCGTGCTCCATCGTAACCTCGTGTTTCATCCAGTTGGCAAAGTCGACCAGCTTTGCCGTCCGGGTCTCTCCCTGTTCATGCCCGGCGACAATCCTGAAATGCACGTCAGCCTGTTCATCGTGCAAGTCACCGGGAAGTTCGATAACTTGTCGCACCGACCATTGTTCATCGCGCGGGTCATTGCCGAATGTCCGTCCCACAGCAAGCTTTCTATACCGCATCGCCAACTCTCTGGCGTGTTTGTTAGCCAACTGGTAGATCCTGGTCAGGTCTTCTTCGCTGATATCGATAAAAGAACCGATCTCCCTGAGCGCGTATTCAAAATCATCATGATGCAATTTTCCGGGAGCGGGTGTCTTTGCAGATTTCAATTCGGCAGACAATTTCATCAGGCTGGTCGGATAGCGGCGCCACGGAAAGGCAAAGTTCACCACCACAGCCGTGATAAGCAGAATAAATACATTCAACAACACCGGCGTCAGCACGAAATGATAACCAAGCTCATGCACCGATGCACCGCCAGCCACTGCAGTCAGCGCTGTCGCGCCACCGGGAGGATGTATGCAGCGCAGGTAATGCATCGCAGCGATAGCCAGCGCTACCGCCAGCGGCGCTGACAGCAGCGGGTCGGGAATCGTCAATGCGCAACTCACGCCGATCAGCGCAGATACCAGGTGTCCGCCCCACAGATTCCAAGGCTGCGACAGCGGACTGTGCGGTACGGCAAACAACAACACCGCAGAAGCGCCCATCGAAGCCACCAGCATAGCAGCACCCTGTGCGCCAAGATATTTGAGGCTGATCCACATGGTCAACAGAATGCCAACGAACCCGCCCACGGCCGAAATTATTTTTTCGGCATGGCTGGTCATATCAAGCGTAATTCCGCTGAAGAATTTTTTGATGGGACTCATATCAACCCGGATAATCCATTAGAGCGCTCACGTAATTTATTTTGGTGTGTCATCAAGACTTTCACCCCCATCCCAACCTTCCCCCTCAAGGGGGAAGGAGCCGATTCCCTCCCCCTTGAGGGGGAGGGCTAGGGTGGGGGTGAAAGCTTCGGTAACATGCCAAGATAAATTACGCGAGCGCGCTAAAGGATTTTCCGGGTTTATGCGACAATGCGCGCCGTGAAAATTGTGTGACCGATGTCCACCTCTAGTAGGGGCACGGCGCGCCGTGCCCCTACTATTTCAGGATAAAAAGTGTTTATAGAAAACCTCAAACAATTACTCGCGGCGGACATGGCAGCGGTGGATCAGGTGATACGCGCGCGCCTGCGTTCCGAAGTGCTGCTGGTCAATCAGGTCGGCGAATACATCGTCAACAGTGGCGGCAAGCGGTTGCGCCCGGCGCTGGTGGTGCTGTCTGCCGAAGCCTTCGGTTATCAGGGCAAGCAGCATCACGACCTGGCGGCGGTGGTGGAGT
>VFLG01000014.1 GCA_009885195.1 Gallionellaceae bacterium | reverse complement strand
CCGGAGGGGGAAAGGGCGATCGTTCCCTCTCCCTCTGGGAGAGGGTTTGGGTGAGGGGCGAATCGCGCCCCTACGATATTGCACTATTGATCGGGAAATGGAATTATCCAGAAACTTAAGCCGCAGATTTTTTTAGCCGTCCGGTTTTAACCGTATCCAGTTTGCTGATCGCTTGCTTTAATTGCGTCACGCCCAATGCGCTTAACGCGCGCAGACCGGCACGCAGTACTCGTTTTTCTTCACATGCAAGCCGGCTTTCAGGTAGGTTTGTTTCAAGTCACTTACAATTCAAAATCAATAAGGAAAGCCTGAGCCTGGTTGTTAATTTTTTTTCAAGGAGATAAACATGAGTACTGATCCAATTGAGCAATTCAAAATTAAACAACGTGAAACCTGGACCATGGGAAATTTCGGCGACATGGCCGTTTTCACGACACCCGTGGCCGGACATCTGGTTCGCTATGCCGGGGTGACGTCCGGCCAGGCGGTGCTGGATGTGGGGACGGGGACGGGCGTGGTTGCGATCACGGCGCGGAATATCGGCGCCAGGGTGACCGGACTTGACCTTACCCCTGCGCTGCTCGCACAGGCGAGAGCAAGCGCGACGGTGGCCGGCCATGACGATATCGTCTGGCATGAGGGAGATGCCGAGGCGCTGCCTTTTCAGGATGCTTGCTTCGATGTGGTGTTGAGCCAGTTCGGCCATATGTTCGCGCCACGGCCCGAGGTGGCGGTGAGCGAGATGCTGCGCGTGCTGAAACCCGGCGGCATCATTGCCTTCGCCACCTGGCCCGGCGAGCAGTTGATCGGCCGCCAGTTCAGCTTGATCGCGAAATATATCCCGCCACCGCAGGGCGTTGCCTCGCCGGTGCAGTGGGGTGATGTCGCTACCGTGCGGCAACGGCTGGGGGACAGCGTGAAGCGCCTGCACATGGAGCGGGGCATCATGGCTATCCCGGCGCTCAGCCCCAAGCATTTGCGCTTGTTCCAGGAAGCCAAGGCCGGCCCTTTCGTCCGCACTGTGCAGGCTTTGCAGCAAGACCCCGCCAGGCTGGAAGCGTGGCGGAATGAGATGGATGAGGTGCTGGGCGAGTATCTGCACGACAATGTCATTCGTCACGAGTACCTGCTGACACGGGCGATAAAAATCTGAAAGGAGCTAATGGGGGTCAGCATCAATTTGAAAGCTCAGCACAACCTATTCATATCTTCGGAATTGATTTCGGATTACTCCCTTGGATAGTGTGTGCTGGACGAATTTAGAAAAGAAGTATTTTAAAACCCATCAGTATCAAAACCGTTCCGCCGAAAATCTCCGCTTTGCTTTCTAGCCATGTGCCGCTGTTCTTGCCGACCAACACGCCAGCCCAGCTGAAGGCGAAAGTTATTGCTCCGATGACGAGACAGGCGATATAGGGGTTTGCATCCAACAGCGTCAGGCTGAATCCCGCCGCCATCGCATCAATGCTGGTGGCGATGGCCAGGATCAGCATCATCTTGTTGGTGATGGCCGCGATATCTTCCTCGATGCCTTCTTGAAAGCCTTCGTAAATCATTTTTGCGCCGATCAGCGCCAGCAATCCAAAGGCTATCCAGTGGGCATAGGCCTCTACCCAGCCTAAAACGCCCTTGCCGCCCAAATATCCGATGAAGGGCATCAAGGCCTGAAAGATGCCGAAGTACAGCCCCGCCTTGAGCGCCAATCCGGGAACATTTTTCTTGGCGCCCAGCCCGATGGAAACAGCAAAAGCGTCCATGCTGAGTGCGATGGCCAGGATGATGACCTCTGTCATGTTGTTCCTTTTGCGGTTAACCGCCACAGCGAGGTGAGTTCTGCTGCACGAGCCGCGTGTAGTGGGTCGCTGGTATCGGAGACGCGAGGGTGATGTGGCTTCACATCTATTTTTCCCAGGACCTTCAAGCCCGCCGCACCAATCGCGGCCAGCAACTCGGTGCGTGTGCGCAGACCCAGATGCTCGGCCAGATCGGAGAGTATCAGCCAGCCCTCGCCACCGGCCTCCAGATGCGCAGTCAGCCCAATGAGGAATCCTCGCAACATACGGCTCTCCGGGTCGAATATGGCGTGCTCAAGCGGCGAACTTGGTCGCGCCGGAAGCCACGGCGGGTTGCACACGATCAATGCAGCGCGCCCTTCGGGAAAGAGGTCTGCTTGCACCACGTCAACCTGTGCGGCAAGTCCCAGCTGCGTCAAATTTTCGCGCGCACAGTTAAGCGCTCGCGGATCCTGATCGGTGGCGACGATGCGTTTGATGCCACGGCGCGCCAGCACGGCGGCCAGCACACCTGTGCCGGTGCCGATATCGAATGCGACGGATTGGGTCGCGGTGAGCTCGGGCAACGGGGCATCATTTACCAGCCTGATGTACTCGCTGCGTATCGGTGCGAATACGCCGTAATGCGGATGGATGCGCGCGCCCAGCGCCGGAATCTCCACGCCATTTTTGCGCCATTCGTATGCGCCGATTATTCCTTGCAGTCCGCGTAGCGAGGCGATGTAGGGTTCGGTGCCTGCACCATAGGCTTCTGTGCAAGCTTGGCGTACATCGGGTGCGCGGCGCAACGGAATGCTGTGGTCTGTATTGAAAGGGAGCAGCAACATGCCCAGGGTGCGAGTCCGCTGCGATTGAGCCAAGCGATGCAGATGAAAAGCTTCGTTAAGATGAGGTTCGCGCAGCGATTCGTTTGCCTCCTCGCCCGCAAGCGGGAGAGGATTGAGGTGAGGGAGAGCGAAGCGAGGGTTCCGGGCATGCCCGTTAGGGGTAGAGGCTTTGTTTTTACGCTCGCGCGGTTTTTGATTTGCGCGCCGTGTCATCGCTTGCAGCAACTGGCGCGCGTTCTGAAAATCACCGCGCCACAGCAGCGCGGTTCCCTCGCAGGCCAGTCGGTAGGCGGTGTCGGCGGTCATGAGGTCATCGGCGATCACCACGCGCTTGGGCGGCGGCGTGCCGCTTTCCGAGCGCCAACGGGCGGTTTTTTCTTCGCCTGCCTCGTTCCATTTAATGACAGGATGGTCGCTCATTTACCTGCCTTCTTCTCTCTTGATCTGCTGGTAGCGCAGCTTGGCCGCGTGATCGTCGCGTGCAGAATCTATTTCACGCATGACGGAACGCACGTCAGCCTTCTTTTCGCTGTTCTTGAAGCGGCCAGTCAAAGGTGTGTCAGGAAATAGCTCGCCGCTTTGGTAGAGCGCCCATATTTCCTTGCCGTACTGGGTGGCTTGCAGTTCGGGGGCAAATTGGCCGAAGTAATTGGCCAGATTTTCGACGTCCCGCTCCAGCATGCGGCTGGCGTTGTTGTTTGCGGCGGCATCCACCGCTTGCGGCAAGTCGATGATGACCGGCCCCCGTCCGTCGACCAGAACATTGAACTCGGACAGGTCGCCGTGGACGATGCCGGCACACAGCATCAGTACCACCTGCCTGATCAAAAAAGCATGAAATTCCCGTGCCTGTTCTTCTGTGAGCTCCAGGTCGTTGAGCCTGGGGGCAGCCTCGCCATGTTCGTCCGACACCAGCTCCATCAGCAGTACGCCCTCGTAAAAGCCATAGGGGTGAGGGACACGCACCCCTGCGGCGGCGAGTTTGTACAAGGCATCAACTTCGGCGTGTTGCCAAGCAGATTCTTGTTCCTTGCGCCCGTAGCGCGAGCCTTTTTCCATCGCACGAGCTTGGCGGCTGTTTTTAACCTTGCGCCCTTCGGTGTAGTGAACCGCCTGATGGAAGCCGCGCTGGTTGGCTTCCTTGTAAACCTTGGCGCAACGAATCTCGTCGCCGCACTGGACAACATAGACCGTTGCCTCTTTTCCGCTCTTAAGCTGACGCATGACCTTGTCTACCAGGCCGTCTTCGACCAGTGGTTCGATTCTTTTGGGGATTTTCATTGGCTAAAGGCAGGGCTAAAGGGGGTAGTATAAATCAGGAACATGCCTCGACGCTGTATCGCCGGTCATCCGGTTGTCAGCAGGATTCGTTGCGCTTCATTCAGATAGCACCATTCGCCTTCCGCCAATCTCAGCGCATTGAGTTTTAATCCTCCGATCTCGGTGCGGCGCAATGCCGTGCAATGGTTGCCGGCGGCGGCCAGCATACGTTTCACCTGATGGTATTTCCCCTGTTCCAGCACGATCTCCAGTTGATGCGTATCGACCATGCGGCACGTGACCGCCGCCAATGACGCGGGTTCGTCATGCAGCTTGACGCCGCTCAGCAGCTTCGCGACCAGTTGCGGCGTCACCGGGTCGTGGGTGGTGGCAACATAGACCTTGGGGATGTGGCGCTTGGGCGAGGATTGCGCGTGGATAAATGCGCCATCGTCGGACATCAGCAGCAGGCCGGTGGTGTCGTGGTCGAGGCGACCGACCGGCTGCACGTCTCTAAGGGCGAACTGTTCCGGCAGCAGGGAGAGCACGCGCGGGTGATGGCTGGGTTTGCGCGAGCATTCGTAGTCGGCGGGTTTGTTCAGCGCGAGGTATATGTGCTCGCGGTAAGTCCACACCTCGCCGAACAGGGTGAACTGCAAGCCATTGGTCTCGAAAGTGATGCGGCTGTCGGTGACGACCCCGCCATTGATGCTGACTTCGCCATCGGCGATCAATTCAGCGCACCACTTGCGTGTGCCGAAGCCTTGCGATTGCAGGATACGATCCAGATGCTGTTTACTCATGGGGTAGGATGGTACCGAGGAATTTTTAGAGTTTTCCTCACGATATTGAGATGCTTTTACTTTTATCGATTGCTTGCGCCAACGTCAATTTGGTCAAAGTTGAAGCGTTACTTTCGCTTGTCTCAGCGGCTCTGGGGGCCGGGCGCATCATGCATCTGCTTTAGCTCGCGTATTGTGTGTCCAGGCTTGACGCCATTTTTTGTAAACCAGCCGCTGTTCATTTCCAGTGCATACAGCGCATCGCCTCGGGCGCTGTGGCTATCTGTCGTATTGGGCTGCATTTCCTCGATGTTGAGGATGGTACCGTCGGCGGCGATGAAGGCGATACTTAATGGCAGTGGCGTGTTTTTCATCCAGAAGCTGACCCGGCTAGATTTTTTGAAAACAAACAACATGCCGCAATGAGTGCATAAATGGTCGCGCTGCATCAAGCCGCGTTCCTGGCTTTGCGGCGTGCGGGCGACCTCGGCATGGATGCGAAGTTTGCCTATATGCAGGGTGGTCGTCTCCGCCCATGCGGACGGCAGGGTGAGAGCGAGGCAGAGCACTAAAGTAGCGCGGATCAGTTTCATGATGTGTTCAGTTTAACAAATTGCGCAGCACTGTGCTTTCGACAATACAGCCATCCATGTGATGGGCTACAATTGCACACCTTATTTTTGGTGATCTGTTTTTGATATGGCCCCTGTTCTGGTATTTGATATTGAAACCATTCCTGACATCGCCGGGCTACGCACCCTGTATCAGCTTGATGCGCAGGTGAGCGATGCGGATGTGGCGGAGATGGCTTTTCAGATGCGCCGCCAGAAGACTGGCAGCGATTTTCTGCAACATCATCTGCATCGTGTGGTGGCCATTTCTTGCGCGCTGCGCGAGGGTGACAGTTTTCGTGTGTGGTCTTTGGGCGGTCTGGAAGACGACGAGGGTGAGCTTATCCAGCGTTTCTTTGACGGCATCGAAAAATATACACCACAACTGGTGTCGTGGAACGGCGGCGGTTTCGATTTGCCGGTGTTGCATTACCGTGGTCTGATTCACGGCGTGCAGTGTGCGCGCTATTGGGACATGGGCGAAGACGATAAAGACTTCAAGTGGAACAATTACATCAGCCGTTATCACTCGCGGCACATTGATTTGATGGATTTGCTGGCCATGTACACAGGGCGAGCCAATGCGCCGCTGGACGATCTGGCCAAGCTGATCGGCTTTCCCGGCAAGCTGGGCATGGATGGCAGCAAGGTGTGGGAGGCTTACCAGCAGGGGAAGCTGAATGAGATCCGCAATTATTGTGAGACCGATGTGGTGAACACCTGGCTGGTGTATGCTCGCTTTCAGTTAATGCGCGGTCAATTCTCGCCCGCCCGCTACCGCCAGGAATGTGACTTGGTGCGCAGCACCTTGAGCAAGTCCAGCGAGCCGCATTGGCTGGAATATCTCGCCGCCTGGCCAATATCAAAGCCATAACCATGCACAAATTTCGTCATGCCTGGCTAGTGCTGGGTGGGGTATGGGTCGCCGCAATTGTCTATCTTTCTCTTGCACCCATTCCGCCGCAGCCGATTGATTTTGAATATTCTGACAAGCTGGGGCATGTGTTGGCATACGGCCTGCTGATGTTGTGGTTCTGTCAGGTTTTCCAAAAATCTGCGCATCGTATTCAGGTGGCACTATGGCTGATCGCTTTGGGTGTCAGCATGGAATTCTTGCAGCGCATGACGGGCTACCGCTATTTTGAATATATCGACATGCTGGCGAATAGCGTGGGTGTGCTGCTGGGCTGGGCGCTGGCAAACACAGTGTTGGGGCGGATTGGCGCCATGCTGGAAATTAAATTTTTAAAATAGTTGGGTAATATGACTGAAAAAACCATGCACGCAAACAGCGTGCTGATTGAATCGCTGGACTATGAAGGCCGCGGTATTGCTCATGCGGATGGCAAGGTAATTTTCATCGAGGGCGCGCTGACTGGTGAGCGCGTGACCTATTCTTCATACCGCAAGAAACCCAGTTTTGAGATAGCTAAAGTAGGCCAGATTATCAAGCCAACTTTTATGCGCGTAGAGCCGAAGTGCAAACATTTCGGCGTGTGCGGCGGCTGCTCCATGCAGCACATGGATGTGCGCGCACAAGTCGCAGCCAAACAGCGCATTCTGGAAGACAACCTGTGGCACATCGGCAAGGTCAAGGCTGAAACCATCCTGCCGCCGATTTATGGGCAGGCGTGGGGCTACCGTCAGCGTGCGCGGCTTTCGGTGCGCCATGTGTTAAAAAAGGGCAAGACCTTGGTTGGCTTTCGCGAAAAGCAGGGCGGCTATGTAACGGATATGCAGTCTTGCGAAGTGTTGACGCCGAAGATCGCCAAGCTATTGCCGCTACTGGGCCAACTGAATGAAAAATTTGTGATCCGCGATGCGCTGCCGCAAATCGAAGTGGCAGTGGGCGAGCATGTAGATGTGCTGGTGTTGCGCATCCTGCAAGCGCTTTCTCCAGCCGACGAAGTGGCGATCAAGGAGTTTGCCGATACACACCAGGTACAGTTCTGGCTGCAAACCAAGGGGCCGGAAACCGTAGTGCCTTTTTATCCGCTGGATGCGCCGCCACTGACTTACAGCCTGCCGGAGTTCGGCATTACCATGCCGTTTGCACCAACTGAATTTACCCAAGTCAACTCGGATATGAATCGGGTCATGGTGAGCCGCGCCATGCGCTTGCTAGATCCGCAGCCGGGCGAGCGCATCGCGGATTTATTTTGCGGTCTGGGCAATTTCACGCTGCCTATTGCGCGCAGTGGCGCCCGGGTGGTGGGTATCGAGGGTAGTGCGGCGCTGGTTAAACGTGCCGCGCAGAATGCCGAATTTAATGGATTGGCAGCCAACACCGAATTTCGCGAGATGAATCTGTTTGAGATGGACGAAGCAACATTGGCCCAGCTCGGTCATTTCGACCGGATGCTGATTGACCCGCCGCGTGATGGCGCGTTCGAACTGGTCAAGGCGCTGGGTGAAGATGCGCCGCAGCGCATTGTTTATGTTTCGTGCAATCCATCCACCTTGGCGCGTGATGCCGAGGTGCTGGTGCACCAAAAGGGATATGTGCTCAAAGCGGCGGGTGTGATGAACATGTTTCCGCATACTTCGCATGTCGAATCTATTGCGCTGTTTGTGCGCCCCTGATGTTTAAAAACTAGCATGCAACTTCATGTCCAGATGGAGCTTCGACTAGCCGCCCTTCACTGGCTGGCCGAACCGAATCACATTGCTAAATCCGCTGGGGTCATCGCCCTCGCGCAGGCAAACAAGGAAGGCGCGGTCGGCCTGGAGGCTGAAGCTGTCCTGGCACCGTTGCGCCCAATTCCGGGCCGCCCACCGCTTCCCGAGCTGGTGTCTCACCAGTTTGTGCCACGCCGCTCAATGCGTACTGGGGAAGGTCGCGCGGCACTGATACACGCGCTGGCACACATCGAATTCAATGCCATCAATCTGGCGCTGGATGCAATCTGGCGTTTCCCGGGGATGCCCCGCGAATATTATCAGAACTGGTTGCAGGTCGCGGCAGAAGAGGCGCGGCATTTCAATCTGCTGGCAGCCCATCTGGTCACGAAAGGCTACGCCTATGGTGGATTCGCCGCGCACAACGGCTTGTGGGACATGGCCGAAAAAACCAGGGATGACATCCTTGCCCGCCTTGCGCTTGTTCCGCGTACCCTGGAAGCGCGCGGCCTGGATGCCACGCCACCGTTACGAGCCAAGCTGGCGCAGGCGGGAGAAATGGAAGCGGCTGAAATTCTTGACATCATCCTGGCCGACGAAATTGGCCACGTATTGATTGGTAACCGCTGGTTCAACTGGGTTTGTGATGAGAGATGCTTGGACCCGGTGGCGACCTATGCCTCTTTGGCAGAAACATATCAGGCACCGGCACTGCGTGGGCCATTCAACCTGGACGCAAGGCGGGCAGCCGGGTTTAGCGAAAGCGAACTGTCGGCTTTGGTCGCGGGCAAATGCCCCGTGCTATGTAGGCCATCTATCCTAAGCCGGACAAGCCGGAACCAAACAAGTAGCCCGGATGAAACGCAGTGTAATCCGGGGGTGGAGCCGATGCCCCCGGATTCCGCTATCGCTGCATCCGGGCTACGAACCCGATAGGATCCACCATCATTCAATCTATTGCCGCTGCTTGATAAGCTCAAGATTCTTGTCATTTTATGAGATCATTTGATCTGGTAAGAGACTAAAGTTGCAATAAAAAAGGCGGCAATAGCCGCCTTTTTTGATTCAAGCTGCGAAGCGTCAGTCGCGCTCGCCGCTGAACGCCATCAGCAGGCTCAACAGATGAATGAACAGGTTGTAGATGCTCAAAAACAATCCCATCGTCGCCATCACGTAATTGGTTTCGCCGCCATGCACGATCCGGCTGACGTCATACAGGATGTAGGCCGAGAAAATCAGCACGGCAATCGCGGAAATGGTCAGCGACATGGCGGGTATCTGGAAGAACAGGTTTGCCAGCGAAGCGACAATCAGCAGAATCAAGCCGATGAACAAGAACTTGCCCATGAAGCTGAAATCTTTTTTGGTCACCGTTGCCAGTGTGGCCAGGCTAAAGAAAATTAGCCCGGTGCCGCCAGCAGCCATGCCCACCAGTTGCGCGCCATTTCTCAGTTGCAGCGCCGTTTGCAGTATCGGCCCCAAGAACACGCCTGCGACAAAGGTGAAGCCCAGCAGCATGGCGATGCCCCATACGCTGTTGCGCAGCGCGCTGACCGCGAACAGCATGCCCATCATTACCGCGAACATCAGTAGCGGAGCCATGATGGGGGATTGCGCCATGAACGAAAAGTTGGTCGACATTCCAACGAATGCGCCGATGATGGTAGGGATCATGGTGAGCGCCAGCATCATATAAGTGTTGCGCAGCACCTTGTTTTGTTCCAGCCCCAGCGAGACTGGTTGCGAGATAGCTTGGGATTGCATAAGTTTTTTCTCCTGAGAAATGTGAAACAACGGGCATAAGAGTACCGAAACGGGGTAAAAGTTGCAAACAATATTTGCTCAAAGCAGGCGATGCCCTTTAAGGTGGTAAGGCATTTCGGGTATCATGGCGCTCCTCCGGAGGTTTGGGTGAGCGGTTTAAACCAGCAGTCTTGAAAACTGCCGAACAGAAATGTTCCGTGAGTTCGAATCTCACAGCCTCCGCCAGTTATTTTGTTTTGCCCGGCAGCATACGCTCTTCGCTTACAAGCCCCCGCGCATTACGCAGAGCATCGGCCAGTTGATACACCGACATGGCGTAGAAATTGCTGTTGTTGTATAGCGTGATAACCTTGAAATTGTTGAAGGTCAGCCAGTACTCCTTGCCATCGGCCACGGTAAAATCCAGCAGCTGTGCGGGTTTTTCATTAGCGATTTCCACTGACGGGGTTACACCATCATCAGCCCAGGATGCCAGACTGCGCGCTTCGCTGAGGTTGCCTGCACGGGCTTGTTCATCCACCTTGGCCAGCACCGCCACCGGCTCGCCGCGCTGCCAGCCATAATTCTTAAGATAATTGCCCACGCTGCCGATGGCATCCACCGGGTCATCGATCAAATCTATCAAGTTGTCGTTGTTGTAATCCACGGCAAAATTGAGGTAGCTGCTCGGCATGAATTGCGGGATGCCCAGCGCGCCCGCGTAAGAGCTTTTCACCTTGAACATATCCCAGCCCTGTTCACGTGTCAGCAGCAGGTAATGCTCCAGCTCGCTGCGGAAAAAATCGGCGCGGCGCGGGTAATCGAAGGCCAGTGTGGTCAGCGCATCCAGTGTGCTGAATCGCCCGCTATTGCGGCCATACATGGTTTCCACACCAATCACAGCAACGATAATTTCCTGCGGTACGCCATATTCCCATTCCGCCTGCTTCAGCGTTTCTTCATGGCTCAGCCAAAATTTCAGACCTTCATTGATACGCTTGTCGTTAACGAAGTTGGCGCGGTATTCCGGCCACGGCTTAATGGTGGCGGGCAGGGAGATGGCGTCGATGACCGCCTGGACACGTTGTGTGCGTTGGAATATTTGCACCAGATCGTCACGCTTGAACTGGTGCCTGGACACCATTTCATCTATAAATTGCGGTATGCCGGGCAGTTCCGCCGCCGCGCAGGGCTGGGCTAGTAGCAAGGCAAGAGATAAGCGCATAAACATGTTGCGTATTTTACTCGACAGAAGAGCGGGGCACTGTTAAATTTCGCCCCCATTCGTAATTCGCAGAAAGTTTGAACATGGAAAAGACTACTCAGCACCACCGTTTACTCATCCTCGGCTCCGGCCCCGCCGGTTACACCGCTGCGGTGTATGCCGCGCGCGCCAACCTGAATCCGGTGCTGATTACCGGCATAGCACAAGGCGGGCAACTGATGACCACCACCGATGTGGATAACTGGCCTGCCGATGCCATGGGCGTGCAGGGTCCCGAATTGATGGCGCGCTTCCAGCAACATGCGGAGCGTTTCAAGACGCAAATTATTTTCGACCACATCCACACTGCCAAGCTGCAACAAAAGCCGTTCCTGCTGGTTGGCGACGCGGGCAGCTATACCTGCGATGCGCTGATCATCGCTACCGGTGCGTCGGCGCAATATCTCGGCTTGCCCTCCGAAGAAAAATTCATGGGCAAAGGTGTGTCGGGTTGTGCCACCTGCGACGGCTTCTTTTATCGCGGGCAGGATGTGGCCGTGGTCGGGGGCGGCAACACGGCGGTGGAAGAAGCGCTCTATCTTTCCAAAATTGCGCGCCATGTCACACTGGTACACCGGCGCGACACTTTTCGCGCCGAGCGCATCATGATCGACCATTTGATGGAAAAGGTGAAGGAAGGAAAAATCACGCTGCAACTGAATCAGGTGCTGGAAGAAGTGCTGGGCGATGACAGCGGCGTGACGGGCATGCGCCTCAAACAAGCCAAGGAAGATGCGACGCAGGACATCGCGTTGACTGGCGTGTTCATCGCCATCGGCCACAAGCCCAACACCGATATTTTCGCCGGGCAACTTGAAATGAATAACGGCTATATCATCACGCATGGCGGGCAGGCCGGCAACGCCACGGCGACCAGTATTTCAGGGGTGTTCGCGGCGGGTGATGTGCAGGATCACGTCTACCGTCAGGCTGTCACCAGTGCATCGACTGGCTGCATGGCAGCGCTGGATGCGGATAAATATCTGAGCGCGTAGGGGTAGGGTGAGGTGATATTTTATTCAGCAATCAGCCATGAAAAAAGCCAAGGATCAGCCCGCGCCGCTTGATGCCGATCTGTTCCGGCAGGCATTGGATGGCGTCATTCCATTGCAGCCTTCCAACCGCGCCACACTTGTTAAACCGCCGAATCCCCCGCACTTAACTCGTCCCGCCCATCCCGCACCAATCCAGGACACGCTGTCTGACCATGGTGCCGAAGATAATCTGCTGACCGAGTTTCTGCGTCCCGGCATCTCGCGCATGACCCTGCGCAAGCTGCGGCGCGGGCAGTGGCCGCTACAGGACAGCCTCGATCTGCACGGTCTGCACAGCGATGCAGCGCGCAAATTGCTGCTGGAATTTATGCGTGAAGCGACGCAGCACGGCCTGCGCTGCGTGTGCGTCATTCACGGTAAGGGACGGCATAGCGAAGGAGGGGAGGGGATATTGAAAAGCCGCGTGCGTCATTGGCTGACGCAATGTGCGGAAGTGCTGGCATTTTGTGAAGCGCCGCCGCAGGAGGGTGGCGCCGGGGCGGTGAAGGTATTATTGAAAAGCCTGTAGGGGCACGATTTATCGCGCCCTCCTTGGGTGCGTGGATAAGCTTAGGGCGCGATGCAACAAAGTCAGGCAATCCACTACTCAGCAAGCTGAGTGTGGAGTTGACACAATCGCGCCCCTACAGAAACAAATATTAAATCGCCGCTTCGTTGGTCTCGCCCGTGCGAATACGGACGACCTGCTCCACCGCAGTGATAAAAATCTTGCCGTCTCCGATCTTGCCGGTG
>VFLG01000077.1 GCA_009885195.1 Gallionellaceae bacterium | reverse complement strand
GGAACCGGCTCCTTCCCCCTTGAGGGGGAAGGTTGGGATGAGGGTGAACGCGTTGAAATCACCCATTCTCGTTCTAATGGACAATCTGGGATAATGCTATCACCATGACAAACATCGCCCCACGACCCTACCCCGCCGCCACTGCACAACAGCTTGCCGATACGGGCATAGCATCGGTGCTGGCTCGAATTTTCGCGGCACGCGGCATTCGGGATGTGGCGCAGTTGGATACCAGCCTGCAACGTCTGCTGCCCTTCACGCTACTCAAAAACGCGCAGGAAATGGCGCGCATATTGGCCGATGCCATCGCCGCCAAGCGCAAGTTGCTGATCGTGGCCGACTACGATGCCGACGGCGCGACTGCCTGTGCGGTGGGACTGCGCGGACTGCGTGCCTTCGGCGCGCATGTGGATTTCATCGTACCCAACCGTTTTGAATACGGCTACGGCTTGACGCCGGAGATCGTGCGGTTAGCCGCGCAATCCACTCCGGATATTTTGATCACCGTGGACAACGGCATCGCCAGTGTGGAAGGGGTAGCCGAAGCGAATCGCCTGGGCATGCAGGTGCTGGTCACCGACCACCACCTGCCCGGCGATGCCTTGCCGGATGCGCTGTGCATCGTCAACCCCAACCAGCCTGGCTGTGAATTCCCCAGCAAGAATCTGGCGGGTGTGGGCGTGATGTTTTACGTATTGCTTGCGCTGCGAGCGGAGCTGCGGGTCAGAGGACAGATGACAGAGGACAGAGGACGGAAGCTGGTGGAACTGCTCGACTTGGTGGCGCTGGGCACGGTGGCGGACGTGGTGAAGCTGGATGAAAATAATCGCATTCTGGTGCAGCAGGGTTTGCAGCGCATCCGCGCCGGACGATGCTGCGCTGGCATTCAGGCCTTGTTGCAAGTCGCAAAAAAAGATGCGGCGCAAGCTTCGGCTTATGAATTGGGCTTTGTTGTCGGTCCACGTTTAAATGCCGCTGGGCGGCTGGAGGACATGAGCCTGGGCATAGACTGTTTGCTCAGCGATGACGCTGCCGAAGCGGCGCAGATCGCGGAAAAACTCGATGCGCTCAACCGCGAGCGGCGCAGTATAGAGGCCGACATGCAGCAGGCCGCGTTGGCTGCGCTGGAACATATCAATCCCACCGACAGCAGCAGCCTCGCGCTGTTTGACGAAACCTGGCATCAGGGTGTCATCGGCATTCTCGCTTCGCGCCTGAAGGATCGCTATCATCGCCCGGTCATCGCATTCGCACGCGCGCAAAACGGCGAAATAAAAGGGTCTGGCCGCAGCATCCCGGGTTTGCATTTGCGCGATGCGCTTGATCTGGTAGCAAAGCGTCATCCCCACCTGCTACAGAAATTCGGTGGCCATGCCATGGCGGCAGGGCTTAGCCTGCGCGAAGAACATTTCGATGAATTCAAGGCGGCTTTTGAAAGCGTGGCGCAAAGCCTGCTCTCCCCCGCCGATCTCACCCTGATTATTGAAACAGACGGATCACTCGCGCCGTCCGAGTTCTCATTGGATATTGCCCGCAGCCTGGAACAGCAAGTATGGGGACAAGGTTTTCCGCAACCGTTATTTGAAGGCAGATTCACCGTGCAAAACCAGCGCGTGGTCGGCGAAAAACACCTCAAGCTAAAACTCGCCACGCTCAGCGCAAACTACGATGCCATCCACTTTTTTTCCACCGACCCCATGCCCTCAACTATAAGTGCCGTGTACAGCCTTGCCGTCAATGAATTTAATGGTAACGTCAACTTGCAACTCATTGTCCGGCACTGGCAAGCCACTACAGAGTGAGGCGATAAAAAATTCTTTGACTCCTTAACCGTGCGCAGGACAGGCCCTTCGACACGCTCAGGACAGGTATAATTGCCGCCTTTTTCCGCATACGCCAATCTTTTCAGCACAAGGACATCATGGAAGCCGAACAACTCAACGCCCTCACCAATCAGTTGCAGGATTTGCGCGCACGCACCGCCGAATTACGGGGGTATCTTTGACTTCGATGGCAAGCAGGAACGCCTGGCAGAAGTCGTAATACTGGCCGAAGACCCGACCATCTGGCAGGACAGTAAACGCTCGCAGGATCTGGGGCGCGAGCGCAAGATGCTGGAAGGTATCGTGCTCACCCTGAGCCAGCTCGATCAAAATCTCAGTGATGCCGCCGAGCTATATGACATGGCGCTGGCGGAAAATGATGACGAAAGTCTCAATGGCATCGCGCAGGATTTGCAGCGCATGGAAAAGCAGGTGGCGGACCTGGAATTTCGCCGCATGTTCTCACAGCCCATGGATGCCAACAGCTGCTTTGTCGATATCCAGTCCGG
>VFLG01000061.1 GCA_009885195.1 Gallionellaceae bacterium | reverse complement strand
TGTTTCTTTCCTTGCGCGACAGCGTGGTTTGTGGCGGCGTGTCGCGCACGCGCTGGCAGGCATTCAGCAACAGCGGAATATTCATTTTCCGCCCGACACGCCGCGCCAGCTCCAGCGATTGATTGAAGCTGCGTTCGCGCAGTCGCGCCGGATGCAAGGGCATGGCGATCAGGCAATCAGGCCGCACCTTGACTTGTTGCGCCAGCTTGTCCGCCAAGCTGTTGACCAGCACCAGTTGCTGGTCGTACTTCAGCGCTTGCACCAGCTTGTCGAGCGGAAAGGCGTAGGCGAATACCGCCACGGTGCGGTCGAACTGGGGCGCGTGTTGCAGGCAATGGCCGCAGGTTGCGCCGTTGTGGGTGGGCAGGGCGCATACCGGGCAATGGGGCGCGGTCAGATAGGGCAGGTCATCATTGCAAGCAGCGCACCAGATGCCATCGCGACTGGCCGCTCCGCATAGGAAACAGGGTTGCGCGGGCAGGGATTGCCTAATTATTGTGCGGATGTTCATAAAATGGCTGCTCAAAATTGACAAGCTTGGGCGCTTTCGTGGATGATGCCGCATCATTGTAATTCATCGGATTGAAAAAACATGCCATCGCAAACCGTGCAATTTTTACGCCCTTCCCCGGCAGCGACACCCGCCCACTCAGCAATTCTTTCCGAGCCATCAACCGCAGCGCAGCGCTGGAGCGTGGCTCAGATCGAGGAATTGTTTAATATGCCCTTTGCCGATCTGCTCTATCGCGCGCAACAGGTGCATCGCGAGCATTTCGACGCCAACGCGGTGCAATTGTCCACCCTGCTGTCCATTAAAACCGGCGGCTGTTCCGAGGACTGCGGCTATTGCCCGCAAGCGGCGCGTTATGACACCGGCGTGGAAAGTCAGGCGTTGATGGCGCTGGACGATGTGCTGGATGCCGCGCGCGCAGCCAAGGCCGCCGGTGCGTCCCGTTTCTGCATGGGCGCTGCCTGGCGCGGCCCCAAGCAGCGCGACCTGGAGCCGGTGCTGGATATGGTGCGCGAGGTCAAAGCATTGGGCATGGAAACCTGCGCCACGCTGGGCATGTTGAAAGACGGCCAGGCCGAACAGTTGAGAGAGGCGGGGCTGGATTACTACAATCACAACCTCGACACGGCACCGGAATTTTATGGCGACATTATCACCACGCGCGCATATCAGGACAGGCTGGACACGCTGGAGCGGGTGCGCGACGCGGGCATGAATGTGTGCTGCGGCGGCATCGTCGGATTGGGCGAAAGCCTCACCCAGCGCGCCGGGCTGATCGCGCAACTGGCCAATCTCGACCCCTATCCCGAGAGCGTGCCCATCAATCTGCTGGTGCAGGTCGAAGGCACGCCCTTGGCCGATACCGACGCGCTCGACCCGTTGGATTTTGTACGCACCATCGCGGTGGCGCGCATTACCATGCCGGCAGCGCGCGTGCGCCTGTCCGCTGGGCGGCAGCAGATGAGCGATGCGGTGCAAGCGCTATGTTTTCTCGCGGGTGCCAACTCCATGTTCTATGGCGAGCAGTTGCTGACCACCGGTAATCCGGAGGTGGAGCGCGATCGTGCGCTGCTGGACAAGCTGGGCATGTATCCGTTTGCAGAACAACATTAGCCACAGAGATCACAGAGCACACAGAGAAAGGCAAAAACAGGGGATATTCTTCTCTGTTGTCTCTGTGTCCTCTGTGGCAAAAAATGCCTTTCACTGAATTACAAAATGAGTTGAACGAGCGCGCCGCACTGGGATTGTTGCGCCAGCGCCATACGTTGCAAAGTCCGCAATCACCGCACATCACGGTGGACGGCAAACCGTACCTATCATTTTGCAGCAACGATTACTTGGGACTCGCCAATCACCCGCAGTTGATCGCCGCCCTGCAACAAGGCGCGCAGCAATATGGCGTCGGCGCGGGCGCATCCCACTTGGTCAGCGGCCATTTTCAGATCCATCACGAACTGGAAATGCAGCTCGCCGCATTCGTCGGCAAGCCTGCAGCATTATTGTTTTCCAGCGGTTATCTGGCCAATCTGGGCGTGGTGCAGGCGCTGGCAGGACGCAGCGATACGGTATTTTCTGACAAGCTGAATCACGCATCTCTCAACGATGCCATGCTGCTATCGCGCGCCACAGTGAAGCGGTACAGGCACAGCGATATGGCGCATCTCGCACAACTGCTGCAACAAACCAACAGCGGGCGCAAGCTTGTCATTACCGATGCGGTGTTCAGCATGGATGGTGATCTTGCGCCGCTGTCGGAATTGCTGGCGCTGTGCGAGCGCTACGATGCATGGCTGTTGGTGGACGATGCGCATGGCTTTGGCGTACTGGGTGAGCAGGGGCGCGGTTGCTTGAGCCATTTCAACCTGGATTCGCCGCGCATCATTTACATGGCGACATTGGGCAAGGCGGCGGGCGTATCCGGCGCATTCGTCGCAGCCGAACAGGTGGTGGTCGATACGCTGCTGCAAAGCGCGCGCAGCTACATCTACACCACGGCCAGCCCGCCTGCGCTGGCCTGCGCGCTGCTGGACAGCTTGCATCTGGTGCAAGAGGATGAGTGGCGACGCGACAAGTTGCGGAAATTGATAGCGCAGTTGCAATCAGGGTTGGCCGGAATAAAGTGGCAATTGCAGCACTCCGATACTCCCATACAGCCGTTGATAATCGGCGGCAATGAAGCGGCGCTGGCCGTGAGCACAGCGTTGCGCGCGCGCGGCATCTGGGTGCCGGCCATCCGTCCGCCGACCGTGTCGCAGGGAACGGCGCGGCTGCGCATTTCCTTGTCGGCGGAGCACAGTGAATCTGACGTAACGCAACTGATCGCAGCCTTGCATGAGCTTGCACAGTAACAAAAAATTCGCGCAGCGATTCGTTTGCCCCCTCTCCAGGGAATTCAAGATTGCCTTTCTCGTTTGCCCTTTCTCCCGCTTGCGGGAGAGAGTTAGAGAGAGGGGCTCTTGGCGGGAGAGGGTTGGGGAGAGGGAAGCGTGCATGGTGGGTTTCATTATTATTGAGGATGCAAGTGACCGCCATGCACGTTGACAGTTCTGGCAGCGGCGCGCCGCTGGTCATGCTGCATGGTTGGGGCATGCATGGCGGAATGTGGGGCAGTGCCGCGAAGCATCTGGCGCGGCATGTTCGCGTGATGGCGGTGGATTTGCCGGGGCATGGCTATAGCGTGCCCCCCTCTCCCTTGGGGAGAGGGGCTGGGGGAGAGGGGTTGGGGGAAACCAATGAACCCCTCTCCCTAACCCTCTCCCCAAGGGAGAGGGGATTGAGTTTGGATTTCATCGTTGATGAGTTATCTGCACAATTCAACGAACCAATTACCGTATGCGGCTGGTCGTTGGGTGGGCAGATCGCATTGCGTTGGGCGATGCGCCATCCGCAGCAGGTTAATCGCCTGGTATTGGTGGCGAGTACACCGTGCTTCGTGCAACGGCTCGATTGGCCGTGCGCGATGGCGGCGGAAACGCTGCATGAATTTTCTGCCGCCCTGCTGCAAAATTACCGGACAACATTGAAGCGGTTCGTTGCCTTGCAAGTGCGCGGCAGCGAGCACGAGCGCGAATTGCTGGCAGATTTTCGCGAGCGCCTGTTCAGCCGGGGCGAGCCGGACAGGGCGGCTTTGGTCGGCGGCCTGGCGATTTTGCGCGACACCGATCTGCGCGCGGTTTTGCCGCAGATAACACAGCCGGCGCTGGTGATATCCGGTGAACGCGATACGTTGACGCCGCCCGCAGCTTCGGCATACTTGGCTGAAACATTAGCCGATGCGTGCCTGGTGGAAATAAAAGGCGCGGCCCATGCGCCCTTCCTGTCGCACCCGGATATTTTTGTGGAACACCTTATGGGGTTTATGCATGAACGAATTTGACATTGACAAACGCGCGTTGCGTCGCTCCTTCAACCGCGCAGCCAACGGTTACGATGCCGCCGCCGTGTTGCAGCGCGAAGTATGCAGCCGCATGCTGGAGCGGCTCGATTACATCAAGCAGAAACCAACGCGCGTGCTGGATGCGGGCAGCGGTACTGGCTGGGGTACACGCCAACTGGCGCAGCGTTATGTCAGTGCGCATGTCGTCGCACTCGACATCGCGCAGGGTATGTTGCATGCCGCGCGCGATAAATCGAGTTGGTGGCGCAAGTTATTCGACAGCGGCAAGCAAAGTTATCTCTGTGCCGATGTCGAGGCACTGCCGCTGGCGGCCAATAGCATGGAGCTGGTATGGTCCAACCTGACCGTGCAATGGTGCAATGATTTACCGGCGACTTTTGTCGAGCTGCAGCGCGTGCTCAAAGTGGAAGGGCTGTTGATGTTTTCCACCTTTGGCCCGGATACCCTGAAAGAATTGCGCGCCGCTTTTCGGGGCGCGGATGGCTACAATCACATCAACCGCTTTGCCGACATGCACGACATCGGCGACATGCTGGTGGCGGCAGGGTTTGCCGAGCCGGTGATGGACATGGAAACCATCACGCTTACCTATAATGACGTCAAGGCGGTGATGCGAGATTTACGCAGCATAGGCGCACACAATGTGACTGCCGGGCGGGCGCAGGGCATGATGGGCAAGAGGGCGTGGAACGCGGTGCTGGAGAATTACGAAGCAATGCGCCGCGACGGCAAGCTGCCTGCCACTTTTGAAGTAATTTATGGCCATGCCTGGAAGCCGCAGCCGAAAAAAATTGCGGACGGGCGGGCGATAGTGAAGACGAATTTTAAATTATGAAAAACATCTCACCACAGAGACACAGAGACACAGAGAAAACCCAATACACGCTAAACGGCAAAATTGGTTTAAATTGTTCAGAAATCCAGCGCCAAGAAAACAAGAAGCTTTTAAGTTTGATTTTGTTTTTCTCTGTGCCTCTGTGTCTCTGTGGTGGGTTCTGATGAATTACTTCGTCACAGGCACCGATACCGGCGTCGGCAAAACGCTGATCAGTTGCGCGCTGCTGCACGCCTTTGCCGCGCAAGGCAAGCGCGTGGTCGGCATGAAGCCGGTGGCGGCGGGTTGTGACGAGGATGGTGTAAACGAGGACGTGAAACATCTGCGCGCAGCCAGCAACATTCTGGCAACGCTTAGCCAGATCAATCCCTATAGTTTTTTGCATCCGATTGCACCTCATATTGCCGCGCGCAACGCTGGCGTGCGCATCGAGCTTGCGTGCATCCTGACCTCATATCGCGAGCTGGCCGCGCAGGCGGATGTGGTGATCGTGGAGGGGGCGGGCGGTTTCAAGGTGCCGCTGAATGAGTTGCAGGATAGCGCAGAACTGGCACAGCAACTGAATTTACCGGTGATCTTGGTGGTGGGTATGCGCCTCGGCTGCCTCAATCATGCGCTGCTGACCACAAGCGCGATCGAGGCAAGCGGATTGGTGTGCGCGGGCTGGGTGGCCAACGTGCTGGATGGTGAGATGTCAGCGTTACCGGAAAATATCGAGGCGTTGCAACAACGCATAGCTGCCCCGCTGCTGGGAACGGTGCATTTCCAGGCGCAGCCGGATGCCGGTGTGGTGGCGACACAACTTGACATCGGGTTGCTCGGGGAATTAACCTAAAAACCGCAGTTCAAGCCACAGAGGTCACAGAGAACACAGAGAGAGGCGTGGTTTC
>VFLG01000054.1 GCA_009885195.1 Gallionellaceae bacterium | reverse complement strand
GGTCACCACTTTCTACACCGCGCCCACCGCGATACGCTCGCTGATTAAATTGGGCGGCGATCTGCCCGATCAATACGCTCTTTCCAGCCTGCGCTTACTCGGCAGTGTGGGCGAGCCGATCAATCCCGAAGCTTGGATGTGGTATTACACCAAGGTTGGCCAGTCGCGTTGCCCCATCGTCGATACCTGGTGGCAAACCGAAACCGGCTGCCATATGATTGCGCCGCTGCCCGGCGCGGTGGCGATTAAACCCGGCTCCTGCACCCTGCCCTTGCCCGGCATCATGGCAACCATCGTCAACGAAACAGGCGACGAACTACCGGGGCAGAACGGCGGCTTCCTCGTCATCACGCGCCCCTTCCCCTCACAAATACGCACTATCTGGGGCGATCCGGAACGTTACCAAACGTCTTACTTTCCCAAGGACATGAAGGGCGCATACTTGGCTGGAGATTCGGCACACCGCGACCAGGATGGCTATTTCTGGATCATGGGGCGCATCGACGACGTGCTGAAAGTATCCGGCCACCGTCTGGGAACGATGGAAATCGAATCGGCACTGGCGGCCAACCCGCTGGTGGCGGAAGCGGCTGTGGTAGGCAGGCCGCACGAAATAAAAGGCGAAGCCATCGTGGCGTTCGTGGTGCTGAAAGGCCCGCGCCCGCATGATGCCGCCGCCAAAGCGATCGTCGAAAACCTGCGCAACTGGGTAAGCAAAGAGCTCGGCCCCATCGCCAAACCGGACGAAATCCGCTTCGGCGACAACCTGCCCAAGACCCGCTCCGGTAAAATCATGCGTCGCTTGCTGCGCACCATCGCCCAGGGCGGAGAAATCACACAGGACACCTCGACGTTGGAAAATCCAGCCATTCTTGAACAGCTCAAAGAAGTGGTCGGATAATCTCATGTGTTTTCACACCACTTTTCCTGTGACTTGCTATTGAGATTTAACGGAGTTGAACATTAGACCGGCGGTAGCTATGAGCGCAAAAATCATAAAATTTGTTACGGAAATTGGGCGGGGTTTCGCGCAGTTCGTCAGATGCCGCAAGATGAACCGCAACAACTTTCAGGTACGTAGGGCGGAAAAGCGAAGCGCCTTCCGCCGTATGAATCCCATCCGGCGGATAACGCTGCGGCTCATCCCATGCGGCGGATAACGCTACGCTCATCCGCCCTACGAAACTGGTCAGTTACTCACCCCGCTCACCGGCATTCAACGTCGCGCCATCCCCCGCCCAATCATGCGGGTAAATTCCTCCCGCCACGAAACGATGAAACGAAGAATAGGGCCAATCGCCCACTCGTTTCACCAGTCCATGTTTGAGCGGATTGATATGCACGTAATCAACATGCGCCGCATAGTCACGGTCGTCGCGGATGGTGTGTTCCCAGAAACGCCTTTGCCAGATACCGCGTTCGCCTTTGCGTTCTCGAACCGTTGATAATCGTTCGGTTTTAGGCAGCGATTTCGCAAACGCAATTTTGATCGCTTTCCATCGCGCCGAATAATCGGCATCGCCGGGCGGCAAGGTCCAAACGCAATGGGTGTGATCCGGCAACACCACCCAGGCGTCAATATGAAATGGACGTTGCGCGCGAACTTTGCGTACCGCATCGCGCAAAGCGTCTATATGCTCCACCAGCAAACGGCTATGGCGTTGCAACAGGTTGACCGTGAAAAAATAGGTACCGCCGGGAACGCGATTGCGGCGATAGTCTGGCATTAGCGGAGTGTGGCAGGGAGATTCATACGGAGTAAATCATGCGGCGGGAGGCGCTGCGCTTTTCCCATACGGCGGAAGGCGCTTCGCTTTTCCGCCCTACCGGGTCGTGGATTTTGGTGGAACGTCATAATTATCCTTAAGGTTGATCGTAGGGCGGATGAGCGTAGCGTTATCCGCCGAATGGGATGAGCGTAGCGTTATCCGCCAAATGGGATTCATGCGGCGGAAGGCGCTGCGCTTTTCCGCCCTACAGGCTACGGGTTGGGATAAATCAAATAAATCCGGCAGCCGCATGAAACGCAGAGAACGCGTAGGATGGGTGTAGCCCTTCGGCTACGCTCAGGATAAACTCCGCGTAACCCATCATCCATCAGTGGCAGCCGTCACAATCCGCTTTTTTCCACTCACCGCTCTTGGCAAATCCAGTGGACGCGATGCTTAACCATGCACCCATGTAATAGGGTGCCTGGCTGTAGCCAGATGTTCCTGCAACCGGTATGTACGATATCGGCGGTGCATTCCCGGTCTCGAGGCCGAGATCGTTCAGGTTAACCAGCAAGGCTTTGTTCTTCCAGCCGTGCGATACCGCTTCGTGGCATTGGGTGCAACGCATCGGGCCTCCCGTGGTTATGCCCGTCATCACGACCGCGTGTTGAACGTGCATATTGGTATCATTGTCTGGCGGAGCCGCGCCGGCAAGTCCGCTGAATCCGCTTCTTTTCTTGTCCCCCGGTAGCGTTGCAGGATTGGCATACTGGTTATAGTCATGGCAGCGGAAACACAGCGCATTATCCCCGGCTCCACCGCTGGCCTGAGTCCACGTCCCTTTCAGCAGGAAATTATTGTTGGAACCGTGCGGCCCCCATGGCTTGCCAGCATCAGGCACCACAATACCAGGGGCGGTGTTAGAGCCGTGGCAATCGGAGCAGTACATGGTCTGGTTGCCTATATCGGTACCGCCATTCCACGGCGGCAGGAAGATATTCGGATCCGCCTGAACGCCGCCGCCGCGTATCAACGGAGTGCGCCCGGTATCGCCCATCACCGGATGCCAGGAACGCTGGTTATTGGCCAAATAAAGTGGACCGGCTCCGCTGTCGTTTGGCACCAATGCCCCCCGATGCGAGGCCGGCGCCTGAAACTCCTTGGCCTGGTTGGTGAACTGGATCAACCCGTTGGCACCGGGATTGGGGTCGGGGGGCGTGCCACCCCCTGACTCGCCCAGCTTGGGCCGAAATTGATCAACCGGATATATATTGTCGTCCCTATAGCCATAATTGGAATGGCATTTGAGGCATACCTGGTATTCGCGCGTGACGTAAGATTCAGTGGCTAATGTGCTAATGAGGTTCAAAGGATCGCCGCGCTTGACGTCGAAACTGGTGGGCATTACCTGGAAACTGGCCGTGCCATACACCGGCTCCACGCCGGTCATGCCGCGCAGTACGCCGGAGGCGATATTGGTGTGACCGGCAGTGTGCTTGTGTGTGCCGCCCGCTGCGTCTCCTGCACCCACCAGACTGCCAAGCGGATTACCGCGAAAATCCTGGAATTTCACCACCCGGTGCGGGTTGTGGCAATCGCTGCATTCGGCGTGGCGGTTGGCAAGAGCGCCTGCCGTGCCCAGCTTCTGGCGCTGCTCGACGAAATCCGCCCCGCACTTGTTGCCCGCGACGTTGCAATCGACACCGCCTTCGGCCGAGTTGGAATCGTTGAAGTTGCCGCCGATGTCGTGTACCTCTGGATTCGCCGCAAGCGGCATACGAATGGCCAGAAGAGTGTAATCGTCCTTGATGTTTTCCACGCTGCCGGAGACGATGCTCGTGCCGCTATGACACTGGAAACAAGTCTCCTCGGAGGCCGGGTTGCCGAGTGCCTTGGGAATCGCAGTGCTGTCGGTGCCCTCACGCAGCAAGCGCCGCGCGCCCGACACGGTGTGCGTGTCGTGGCAGTTGAGGCAGGACGCTTTCGATACCGGCAAGCCGGTCGGGAATTCGCGCTGATTGGCAGCCGGGGCAGTATAGGTTTCATCGGCAACCAGCCAATTGGCATGAGCCGAGTAAGCCCAGGAATTACCGGCCTTGTGGCAACCCAGGCAAATGATGTCGTTCGCCTCGGAGAACTCGGCGAGCGGCTGCATCTCCTGGAAGCGGTTCAAGCGCAAAAATTTCTGATTGCCGACCACAGCAGTATTGTCGTCGCGTATGTGCGGATCGTGGCAAGTGGAGCATTGCACCTGCGCCGATCCGGTCGGCCCAAAGAGCGGCAGTTTGGGCGAGCCGGGGTCGCCACGCGGGCCTATGATGAGGCCAGCGGGAGCGAATCCTTTCTGGTCGCTGTCAACAGCGCGCAATTCACCGTCGCGCTCAGCCAGGGTTTTAGTATAACTTACCGAGATCGGATGATCGTTGCTGAGGTCTGTGCCCAGCCTGCGCGTGTAGCCGGTGGTGGCGCCAGAGCCAGCAGGCATGATGCCGCCTGCGTCGATACCGTACAGGTCTATGGTCTGGCTCGACAACCCCTTAAACCAGGACACGGTGCCAACAGCAACCGTGCCATCATGGCAGGACAGGCACAATTTTGAACTGTCACCCGGTTGGGGGAGATCGGTTATGCCCAGTTCGGTGAGCGCATCCAGCGAGCTGGATTTGTAGGTCGTATAGGTCGCGACGGATAATGTTTTGTTCCACAGTGGCGGCGCTAAAACCGGGGAGCCGTGCGCAGTATGGCAAAAAATACATATCCCTGATTCTTGAGACTTGACGGCCCGGGTCGGAGACACGTCGCTGGACAAGTTATGCACGGTGCCGCGCACGTCCGATAGCCTGCCGGCAAAGACGCCGTCGCTAGCCAGCACGGCGCAGGCCAGAATACATGTCGCCAGATGTAATTTATTCATTGAGTTCGTACCTTAAAAATTGCAATACCTTGATTCCCAATTGCCAAGCAAGTTCCATGCAACTTTGGAGTGCGGCGGCACGACGCACTCCAAAAATCCGGCTATTTGCCCCCCAAAAACTGGAATATCGCCACGCGGCCATTGAACATGTCGGCCACAAAAATCCGGTTGTTGGCGTCGGCCCACACGCCGGTCGGCAGATAAAACTGGCCGACCCCCGCTCCCGTGCCGCCGATCGGCAACAGGAACTTGCCATCACGGTTGAACACCAGCAGGTAATCATGGTACGACTCGACCACATACACATTGCCGTCGCCATCCACCGCCACCCCTTTGGGGCGCACCAGATTACCCATGTTCAGCCCGCGTTCGCCGATGATGCGCTTGGCCTGTCCGGTCACGGCATCCACCACCTGCACCCGCGCATTCATGGTGTCGGCGACATAAAGCTCGCCCTGCGCCAGCGCCAGATAAGTGGGAAAATTGTATTCCCCCGCCGCCTCGCCGCGCTTGCCCAAAGTGCGCAGCAGCCGACCTTCAGGATCGAACACTTTGATGTCGTGGGCGTGCACGTCAACCACGTAGAGTTGCTGCGTCACCGCATCGAACGCCAGGCCGAGCGGGCGCTCCAGCACCCCCTTGCCGATCACGCCGAGGCTCTCGCCTTTATTATTGAGCCGTGCCACGTAACCCAGTTCGGTATCAGCCACGTAAACCTCGCCCGCCGCGCCGAGCGCAATTCCGGATGGCCCTACAAAGCGATCCCGGGAGGACGCGTTTTCCCAGACATCAAGGCGGCCTTCCTTCTGATCAAATACGTAGACTGCCTGGCGTCCGGTGTCGGTCACCAAAATACGCTGCCTGGCCAGATCCACCACGCCCGACTGGGGTCGCTGCAAAGTGACCGGCGCCTTGCCGCCATCATACAGACCGACCAGCCAGTAAAAAGCGCTGACCAAGTAATCGCCCAGGCCGGCGCTCGCCCCTTTGACATAGCGGAAATTTTCCTCGCCATACAGCTCGCCGGCATTGGCGTAACGCGGCATCTCGCCGCTGTCGGCCGACGGCCAGGTCACATTCCTGATTTCCCGCTGACCATCGGCGCTCACGCCGGGACCGGTGCCCAAATCGAGCACGCCGAGCACCTTATCCGAGGCGCAACCGGACAGCAAGACAACGGCCAGCAGACAGCAGACGGAGAAAACCGTCCCCATCACTGCGGCCACCTTGCCGCTTTCAGCTTGCCCTGCTCCCTGTCCGCACAAGATCATTTCTCGTCCTCTTACTCATAACACCCCTCATCGTTCCCATGCTCCGCGTGGGAACGATGAATTTATCCTAAAAACCTTTTTTCATCCACGAAAAACACGAAAGTCACGAAATAAAACAAATAGTTAATCGGATGTGGCAACTCACCAATTTGGTGGCATTATCAATTCCGGCATCTTTCTAATTTTTTCGTGCGTTTCGTGGACAACTGCTTTTTCTAGGTTTATTCAAATGGTACCTGGATGCGGAAAGACAGCACTTGCGAACCCGGCCCGTCGGCCAGGTAGAGCGTGTCTTCGTCAACCGCCAGCGCGCTGATTTCGGTGAAATGCAGCGTTTGCGCCCCATAATTGGCCAGCAACTTGCCGCGCAGGAAAACCTTAAGCGACCGGTTTCCCCCATCGGAAACAAAAATATGGCCGTGGCGGTCGGCGGCCAGCTCCCGTGGCTGAACCAACTCTCCCTGGCCGATGCGGCCACTTACCCGGCCCGCTTCGTCCATCACGACAATACAGGCGCAGCCTTTATCTATCGCATACACGGCGCGGCCATCGCTGGCCATCGCCCCCAATGACGGAAGTTCATCACCCTGACCAATGGACCAGCCCGCCCCGCCCAGCGGGTTAAACACCAGCAAACGACGGTTCAGATTATCGCTGGCAATAATTCCGCCTACATTCTCATCTATCACGAAACCATCCAGGCTGCCGATGGCCATGGAATCGCCCAGTATCCGTGGCGGCTGCCCGCCGGGTGGGTAGCGCCGGATAGCCGCCCGCGCCGGATCAAGCACGTACAACGACTGGTCCGGCGCCACTTGCACACGGGTCCACGGCAAGACATCTTCGCCCGGCACCACGCTCATGGCCTGCGTGGCGGTATCAAAACGGTACAGTTTGCGCGCACCGCTGTCGGCAATATACAAATCAGAGCCGCGCACGGCCAGCGCGGAGGGGAAAACCAGGGTCGAGAACCCCTGCGTTGCGCCCGCCAATGGCAAGCCATTGGCATCCAGCCCGGCGACCAGCCATCCGCCCGGAATGATCTGCTTGAGAACCAGCAACTCCGACTTGCGCGCCGACTTTTTGATCTCTCCAACGCGCTGGGTCTCGTCAGAACCCATGGTTGCAGAACCCGTGGCACAGGCCGTGAGTGACATGACGAGCACACCGCAAACGGCGGCCAGGGCCACCTGTCGAACCCCGCGCAAGCTGCTAACGGCGCGGGCCACCGGGTTCAGCCGAAGTGCCCCGGCTAATATCGGAGGGTAGGCCGGGCTTGCCCGAGTGGCACATATCGCAACGCTCGAGGCTCCAGGCAATCTTGTTCTCGTCGTTGTGGCACATACCGCAAAATTTTCCATCCACAATCTCCGCCATGGTTATATTGTTCGCGCCTGCCTTCATGATGAAGCCGTTGGCATTGTGGCACACATTGCAGGTAAACCGGATACGATGAAACCAGTGCGGATAAATCACCGGACGCATCCCTTCTGCCTCGGCCCGCTTGTTAAGGATCACGTCGGCATACTCTGCCTGCGCCGACAGCGGGATAACAGCCGCAAGCAACGCCAGCAGAATCAGCATTCGTTTCAGCGATACCCTCATCCATCCCCCAACAATCACAGCCGCGCTCCCACATTCTTCATTTGTCATTTTTCTTTCAAGCCCGAAATGGATACTACGCAACGCACAGGAATAATGCAACGGTAGCAAGAGGCATCAGCCGCGCCGATGCTATTCCAATTTTCGTTATCAGCAACAATAATCCCGTAGGGTGGGCACGTTTTTGTGCCCACGCGGTCAGCGAAAATTATTTCCGCGTGGGCACAAAAGACGTGCCCACCCTACTTGCCTTTGAATTACTCGCTTTCCAGTCTGTCACTTGAAGTAAATGTCCAGGTGCGCGTGATGCTGAGGATGTCAATGTCTTTATGGATGTCCGGCGGAAAGGGAGCAAAGGGGGCGGCCAACTCGACGATGCGTTGCGCCGCCTCATCCAAAATGCGCTGCCCGGATGACCGGGTTATCTCCACACTTTCCACGCTACCATCGGCGCGGATGGAAACGGTGAGTTGCAGGCTGCCGTATATTTTTTTCTGGCGCGCCGCCTTGGGATAATTCAGGTTGCCGATGCGTTCCACCTTGATGCGCCAGCCTTCGATATATTGCGCGTAACCCTGTTCCTGCGTGCGCGCACCGACGAACTTGCGCCGTGGCAATTTCTGGTAGGCGTCCAGACCCCTGCTGATTTCCGCTTCCAGGCAGGCAATTTCAAGCGCGCGGCTCATCCCAGCCTGCCCGCAGACTGGCGCGCTTGCTTTGGAGTGCAGCGATGCGTCGCTGCTAATTAAAGGCGCGGCCGATGCCACGCGGCTGCTCACAGATTTCTTTACCGGCACAGGCGAAGGCACAGGCGAAGCCAAAGGTAAAGGCAAAGCCAATGCCACGCTGCTGCTACCGAAGTTATTTACCGGCAGAGGCGTGGGCAAATGCAAAAGCAGAGGCGAAAACAAAGGCAGAGGCAGAGGCAGAGGCGACAACAAAGACATATCCGATGCCACGCTGCTGCCAACGAAGTTATTTACCGGCAGAGCCAGAGGCGAAGGCAAAAACAGAGGCAAAGGCAAAAACAGAGGCGAAGGCGGAACCGATGCCACGCTTCCGCTAACGGAGGCGAAGTTATGCAGAGGCAGAGGCGAATGCAAAGACAGAGCCGATGCCACGCTTCCGCTAACGAAAACGAAGTTATGCAGAGGCAGAGATTCGACCTCAGCCTCATATCTTACTTTTGCCCGTTTTGCTGCCCTTATCTTGGCTCCCTCCACGCTTGTTTGGCTGATACTGTGACAGCGGGCACAGTCGGTGGGCGGAAACGACACCGCCCGGTGGCAGATGCCGCACTGCTCTCCGGACAAAATACTTGTCATGCTGATCGGGTTCGCCCCGGCCTGCGGCACGAAAATCGCCGGATGGCAGTTGGCGCAAGCCAGCCACATCGTGTGCGCCAGGTGGGGAAAGCGCACGATGGGCATACTGCCGCCCAGATCCAGGAACATGTCCATGTCCATCACCAGCTCTTCCGCCTCCACCCCAGTTGTGGGCGGCGTCAGGGCGCGGCGCGGAGAAATCAGATTATCCCGCAGCGCCTGCGCCCAGTCCACTTTGTTACCGTCCTTATTGACCACCGGCCCGGTAGCGCTGTATGAACCGACACCCATGCGAAGCTTGTTGGCAGGCAGCGTAGACAGCGCCACGCCGGGTTCCTGCAACAACTTGATACCCGGGTTTGACGGATCATGTACCTTATCTTTGGCGAGCGGCTGCCATGTGCTTGCAGCATCCTGCGCGACCGCAACTGGCTCCGGGCTTGCAGGTTGCGCATTCACACAGGGTGCTTGCATCATCGCCAGCCCCAACGCCATGGCGACAAGCGCCGGTATCCTGATGTCTATCAATTTCACGCAACACCCTCGAACAATAACCTCCATTTGGAGTACGCAGACTCGTCTGCGCTTTTTTAACTGGCAGCGTCGTGCCGCTGCACTCCAGTCAAATGCGCGGTCTTTCGTTTGTGCTTGTGCCTTTGCTCTTGCCTCTGCCTCTTTCCTCTGCCTCTGCCCTTGTTTTTGCCCGCGCTGCCGCTTTTGCTCTTTCTTGTTCCTTTACCTTGATGCCCTCCGGACTTCTGTGTCCGACGCTGTGGCAGCGGGCGCAATCGGTAGGCGGAAACGACACCGCCCGGTGGCAGATGCCGCACTGCTCTCCGGACAAAATCCTTTCCATGCTGAGCGGGTTCGCCCCGGACTGCGGCACGAAAATCGCCGGATGGCAGTTG
>VFLG01000042.1 GCA_009885195.1 Gallionellaceae bacterium | reverse complement strand
GCGTAAGTTTCGAACAGGTCGGCCGCCATGCCGGCGCAGTCGCCGACGTTGTCGCCGACGTTGTCGGCGATCACCGCCGGGTTGCGCGGATCATCTTCCGGGATACCCGCTTCGACCTTGCCCACCAGATCGGCGCCGACGTCAGCGCCCTTGGTGAAAATGCCGCCGCCAAGCCGGGCGAATATGGAAATCAGCGAACCGCCGAAGGCCAGACCAACCAGCGCATGGGTCGCCTCTGCGCTGCTGGCGCCCATCATCAGCGTGAGGAACGCGTAATAGCCCGCCACGCCGAGCAACCCTAAGCCCACCACCAACATGCCAGTGATCGCGCCGCCTTTGAAGGATACGTTGAGTGCGGCGTTCAGGCTTTCTTTGGCGGCTTCAGCGGTGCGCACGTTGGCGCGCACCGACACGTTCATGCCGATATAGCCGGTCAGACCGGACAGGATCGCGCCGATGGCGAAGCCGACCGCGGTTTGCCAACCCAGCGCCACAAAAATAATCACCAGCAGAATAGCGCCGACGATGCCGATCGTGGTGTATTGCCGGTTCAGGTAAGCAGAAGCACCTTCCTGAATGGCCGCCGCAATTTCCTGCATTCTCGGGTTGCCGGTTGACTTGCCCAAAATCCATTGAGTGGACACAGCACCATAAATAAGTGCCGCAAATGCGCATAACAGTGTAAATATCAGACCACCAGACATATTATTCCCCCTTCAAGTTAAGCCGACTTTTTATCGTCAGCAAATTGCCCTAACACCAAAAAAATTAAATCTTGAAATTGCCCAGTTTCTTCGGTACCGCCACATTCTTGAGGCGGACGTATTGCGGTAGCCCGTCTTTATAGGGCGGGTAATCCTCACCCTTGATCAACGGCGCAAGGTAGGTGCGACATTTTTCGGTGATAGAAAAACCGTCCTTGCTGATAAAGTCGCGCGGCATCATTTTTTCCACGTTGGCTACATTCTTTAGCTGGGCAACACCTATCTTCCACTTGTAAGGCTGATCGGCGAGACGAACAATAGTAGGCATAACGGCATTTTCGCCTTTGAGCGCCAGCTCCACCGCCGCCTTGCCGAGCGCATAGGCTTGCTCGACGTCGGTCTTGGAAGCGATGTGGCGCGCGGCGCGTTGCAGGTAATCGGCCACCGCCCAATGGAATTTGTAACCCAGGGCCTCCTTGACCATGCTGGCCACGATCGGCGCGGCGCCGCCTAACTGGGCGTGGCCGAAAGCATCACGCAGACCCTGGTCGGAGAGAAACTTGCCGTCCGCACCTTGCACGCCTTCCGACACCACCACCGAACAATAGCCATGCTGCTTGACCATGGCATCGACCTTGGCCAGGAACTTTGCTTTGTCGAAAGGAATTTCGGGGAACAGAATAACAATCGGGATTTCACAGTTTTTATCCGATGCCAAACCACCGGCAGCGGCAATCCAGCCGGCATGCCGGCCCATTACTTCCACGACGAATACTTTGGTCGAGGTCTTGGACATGGAAGCCACATCGAAACTGGCTTCGCGCACCGACACGGCGATGTATTTTGCGACCGAGCCGAAACCCGGGCAGCAGTCGGTGATGGGCAAATCGTTATCTACCGTTTTGGGTACATGGATAGCCTGGATGGGATAGCCCATCTTGTCGGCCAACTGCGAAACTTTGAGGCAGGTATCGGCAGAATCGCCGCCACCGTTGTAAAAAAAATAACCGATGTTGTGCGCCTTGAAAACTTCGATCAGGCGCTCGTACTGGACACGGTTTTCTTCCAGGCTTTTCATCTTGAAACGGCAAGAACCGAACGCTCCAGATGGGGTGTAGCGCAGTGCTGCGATGGATTTGGCAGAATCTTTACTGGTATCAATCAACTCCTCAGTCAGCGCGCCGATGATGCCGTTGCGGCCCGCATAAAGCTTGCCTATCTTATCCTTGTGCTTGCGTGCTGTTTCGATAACACCGCAGGCCGATGCGTTGATGACTGCGGTCACGCCGCCGGACTGAGCATAAAATGCATTCTTCTTCGCCATGCCGCTACTCTCCCCAAAGAAATTTTACCTGCCATTATTATGGTGGCCTTACCGAACCCACTGACGAACACTCGGTGGATTTAATCTCACCGCGACCAGGGTTGGTAATTCCGGACATTATTTTACGCTATTTTTTACCATCTGGGACACCCATCCATGAAATGGCATCAACGTGATGGCTAAAATTTTCCGACTGTGCAAGTGGGGTGATCTGTAGGGGGATAGGTTGGGGAGCGTCAAGGGGACAAGTTGCACTCAGGCTTTTACGTGAGGCAACACGTTAATTCTACTTCGCAGCTGGGTATCAATAAAAAATCGCAGGGTTTCCCCTGCGATTCATTTTCTTTCGTCCTGAGCAACTCGATCCGTTCAGAGCGTAACGTCAATCGTCATACCCGCAAGCCAGTTGTAGCTTCCTGGCTCATAAACACCCTAACGATGCCCTGATCAGATTAGCGGCAGCAATCAGCTGGCTGGCTTGGCCTGCCGTAATCGGCTCGCCTGACGGATCAATCTTGATCAGGCCGATAAAGTCGCCGAGCTTGTTGCACGCGATCGTTACCGTATTGGCCTTCAGTGCGTCCTCCAGCTTATTAATCAGGCTGGTGACTGTCCCATTTTTGGCGTTTGTAGCAAGAACGAGTTGTATCAGGTTGGCGATCATCTCGGCGGAGGTTCTAACGGTCACAGTGAACGACGCCGTCGTGCTGTTTG
>VFLG01000051.1 GCA_009885195.1 Gallionellaceae bacterium | reverse complement strand
GAGTTAAGTGACATTTCGTGGAGGTTTTTTCTCTCTTTTCCGCGCCAAATGTTCCGTTACCAACACCTGCTTTCGGTCTTGTGGCAAACCTCTATGTCGATGAACCAGTTCCTTGAGACGACTATTCACCCCACCTTCAACATGATTCGTGGTTCGTGGCACATGCGGGTAGCGAACGAAGGTAAAAAGATGCGGTAGTGCATTGCGCAAGAGGGAGCGTGCAGCACGAATGTTGCGATGGGTGTACCACCATGATCGTTTCTTGCCTGCCTTCGGTTCCCCGTAGCTGCGCTCCTTTAGAAAGGCAGCGTGCCGCTGTTCCCAGCGACGATAGGCGCGCAACCATCGCCTGCGTTGCCTTCTGGTGCGCACGCCAAACAGTCCTCGTGCCAGCGTGAGCAATTCCTTGCCAGCACGGGTCTTGGGTTGCCGGGTGAGCTTGATTCTAGTCAGTCGTTCGATATGAACCAGGCAACGCTGTATCTTTGCCTGCGGCCATAGGCAAAGGATTGCGGCCAGCAGTCCTTTCTGTCCATCGACTACGGCAGCATCAGGGGCGGGAAGATTCCTCAGAAAGGCCAACCAGCTTGCCAAGGATTCCCGCACAGCGAACATCCAGGATAGGTGTGCGGTCAGGGTACGGCAGATGAGTGCGGCATTCTCTCTTCCAGACAGGTAAACCCCATCGAGAATATAGACTGCGCATGGGTCATGGTTAGGCACCGGTGGCTGTTGAATGCGCCCCCACAGGGGCGTAAACCACCGGGCAAGTGTCCGTCGGCTGACGCCATGATCGTCGGCAATTTCCGATAAGGAACGATTGCCAGTGAGCCATTTGGTGAACAGTGTTCGGTGGTGGTGTACCTTGAGGTCGGGTCGCTTTCGCACCGTGCTTGACGCACACGATCTGCAATACCAACGTTGTGAGCCAGCAGCAGTCAGGCCTCGTTTTTGTAGGGGGTGCGCGCAGTCAAAACAGAGTTTTTTTCATCTGATTAGACTACCACTTTCTCTAATTATCCAGTTCCGCCCAATAAAGACGGGCGTTAGGAGCAATAAAACCCCCACGAAATGTCACTTAACTCTTAATGTGAAATATGCATGGTAGAAAACGAGCGTAGCGAAGTTTCGAGCTTACGGCCAAAAGCGTAGCGTTTCCACTGGCGGATGGTGGATACGCCGCGCCCCTCACCTCAATCCTCTCCCGCAAGCGGGAGAGGAGGCAAACGTGAAAAGCGCTTGTTGTTTCCTGCGCTTTATCCATCTTGCTCCTTAACCTCTGCTAGACAAAAACATACTCACCCTACCGGGTTTATTTCTCTGTGGCGCCATGCCCGCCACCGGAAATACGATCCATCAGCGCGAACATCACCCCCGAAAATACCAGCGTGATGTGGATGCCCACCGCCCAGCCCAATTCGTGGTTGCTGACTCCCTTGACGTTGATAAAGTACTTGAGCAACTCGATACCGGAAATGGCGACGATGGAGCCGATGAGTTTGAGCTTGAGATCGGAAAAGCTCACGTGCCCCATCCAGCTCGGGCGGTCTTCACTGTCACCGGTGTCGATTTTGGAAACGAAGTTTTCGTAGCCGGCAAAAATAATGATCAGCAGCAGATTGGCCACCAGGGTGATGTCCACCAGCGTCAGAATCCCCAACAGAGCAACGCCGCTGTCACCGGTAAACACGGTGGGTACCAACGCGACAAAAGACTTGACGAATTTCACCAGCAGCAAGGCGATGCCGCCGACCAGCCCCAGGTAAAAGGGTACCAGCAGCCAGCGGCTGCCGTATATGAATACTTCCAAGCCGTGTTCGATACGTTTCATTTTTTCCCCAAAGTTTTTTAAAAGTTTTTAATTACCGGCCGTCAATCCACGGCCGAGGGGTTTTGTCCGCGTGTGGCCAGCAAGCTTAACATTATGCTGGTGCCCAGCACGGCGATGATGACACCCAAGGACACCGCCACCGGAATCTTGAACCAGTCCACGATCAGCATCTTGGTGCCGACGAACATCAGCACCACCGCCAGGCCGTATTTGAGCAAGTGAAAACGCTCGGCCATGTCGGCCAGCAGGAAGTACAGCGCGCGCAATCCTAAAATGGCGAAGATGTTGGAAGTGAGGACGATGAACGGGTCGGTGGTGACGGCGAAAATGGCGGGGATGCTGTCCATCGCGAAAATCAGGTCGGAGAATTCGATCAACACCAGCACCAAAAACATCGGCGTGAACCAGCGCACGCCCTTTTCATAAATCCAGAATTTGTCGCCGTGATAACTATCGGTGATGCGCACGTGGCTGCGCAGCCATTTCAACAGCGGGTTCTTGGCCAGATTGGGCTCGTGTTCGGCGAACAAAAACATCTTGATGCCGGTGATCAGCAGAAACGCGCCGAAAATATACAACACCCAGTGGAACTGCGCGATCAGCCAGGCGCCGAGCAGGATCAGCACGACGCGCATGACGATGGCGCCCAGCACGCCGTACACCAGCACGCGCTTCTGGTATTCCAGCGGCACGGCAAAATAGCCGAACAACATGACGAAAACAAAAATGTTGTCCATCGCCAGTGTCTTTTCCAGCAGGTAGCCAGTGAGATATTCCATCACCTTGGCATCCGCTACCTCGCGGCTGACACTGTAATCCAACCAGCCCCACAAGCCCGCGCCGAACAGCATCGCCATCGCGAACCACACCAGCGACCAGGCGAGCGCCTCGCGCATACTGACGCGATGCGCGCCCTTCCGGCCCAGCAGGAGCAAGTCCATCGCCAGCATGGCCAGCACAAACACGCCGAATCCGGTCCACATCCACCAAGTGCCTATCGATTGCAATTCGTCCATTACCATCCTCTATGTCTGTTCAATTTTCAGCCGACCAGTATATCAGGCCGCCGGGGTTTCAAAGCGGCCATAAAATTCCTTAAGCGGGAACGGCGGAGCCATGAACGCCCCTGTCATTAGGGTTAAAAAGCCGATCGAGTCTAACAGTTTGTTGAAAAACTACTGCGCTTGCCAATACGGCGTTGCAAAAGACCTCAAAATGCTCATGTATACCCACATACATTCCGCTTTTTCGGCCTTTCGCGCCTTGTCTTGGCTGCGCTCGCTACGTTTTTCAACAAACTGCTAACCCCGACTGTCCTTGCCTCCTGCTCGGGCCGGCTCTCGCCGGGTGGTCAATAGCAGCCACCCGTAGCCCAGGATGCCAGCCGCCAGCGAGGCGCATAAAATTCCCAGTTTGGCCATCAACAACTGCTCTGCGTGTCCCGCAAATGCCAGTTCGGCGATAAACAACGACATGGTAAAGCCGATCCCCGCCAGCAGGCTTACCCCGGCGATGTGGCGAAATTCCGTGTGTTCCGGCAGTTGTCCGATATTCAACTTGAGGGCCAGCCAGCAACTGCCGGTGATGCCGATAAACTTGCCGAGCACCAAACCGAGCGTCACACCCAGGGTCACGGGATGTTGCAAAGCCACCCAGATCGTATCAAACGCGACGGGCACACCGGCATTGACCAAGGCAAAGATCGGCAGCACCAATAACGCCACCGGCAGGTGATAGAAGTGCTCCAGGCGTTGCAGCGGCGTGTCCACCCGTTCGATGTCGCGCTCCAGGGTGCGCAGAACAGTCCGCTGCGCATCGTTGGTGCGAATATCCGCACCGGGCCGCTGGCTGGCATCAAAACGCTCCATCAGTACACGCACGTGGCGGCTGAATTCCAGCGTATCGTATTTGAATCGCGCCGGCACGGTGAAGGCACCCGCCACGCCGGCGATGGTGGCGTGTACGCCCGATTTCAACAGCATCAGCCAGAGTAAAAAGGCGACGATAAAGTACGGCACGGGATGGCGGATACCGCCCAGATTGAACGCGATCAAGACCAGCAGCAGCGCAAATGCCGAGGCCAGATAACCGAGCGCGATCTGCTCGGTATAAAACACCGCGATGACCAGCACCGCGCCTAAATCATCCACGATCGCCAGCGCCACCAGAAACATCACCAGCGAGCGCGGGATGCGACTGCCGAGCAGCACCAGCGCGCCCACGGCAAAGGCGATGTCGGTGGCCATCGGGATGCCCCAGCCGTGCGCCGCGCCGCCCTCCGGATTCATCCCGTAATACAGCAGCGCCGGCACTATCATCCCGCCCAGCGCGGCCACGATGGGTAAAGCGGCCTTGCGGAAACTGGACAGCTCCCCGACCAGGATAGCGCGCTTGATTTCGAGCCCCATCACGAAAAAAAACAGCACCATGAGGCCCTCATTGACCCAGTGAAGCAGGCTTTTTTCCAAGCCGGAATCGCCGATCGTCAGGGCGATCGGCATATGGACGATCTGTTGATAAATACCCGCCAGGGGTGAATTGGCTATCAACAAGGCGATGACCAGACAAACCATCAAAATGATACTGGCGGTGGTCTGGTTCTTGATGAACTCTTCGAAAGGGGTGACGACTTTGCTGAACGAGCGTTCCCAAGGCGCGAGATGTACGCCCGGTTTGCTCTCGTCCGCCGGAAGTGATTCAGTTTTCCTGATCTCTGGTTTGTCGTGCATGTCTTTAATTCTAACTTGAACCTGAACGGACGTTTGAATGATAAAGGGTGAACGGGCTAAATCACTCCGCGTGGCTTATGCGGCGCCTTGCTAAACAGAAAGTCATACAGCCAATTGGGTAGCAGCTTGAGCACGCGACCGACCAGCCCCATCTGCCACGGTATCACCGCGAATGATTTGCCGCGTGCGATGGCACGCGCAATGCGGCGCGCCGCTTCATCAGGCGACAAAATAAAAGGCATGGGATAGGGATTTATAGCTGTCATCGGCGTCTTGATATAGCCGGGGCATATCGTTACCACTTGTACTCCGCTGCCGCGCAACTCCACGCGCAAGCTTTCCAGATACGAAATAACGGCGGCCTTGGAAGCAGAATACGCGCCCGCGCCCGGCAAGCCGCGAAAGCCAGCCACGCTGGCGATGCCGACCAGCTTGCCGTGCCCTGCGGTACGCATGGCCGCCACAAAAGGCTGAAATGTTTTCACCGTGCCCAGCACATTAATTTCCATCACGCTCTCGAAAACCGTTATGTCCTCTGCATATTCGGTGAGTGTGCCGGAACTGACGCCCGCATTGGCAATCACGATATCGGGCACGCCCACGCGCTCGATAAAATCCTGTGCTGCGGCTTGCATGGCAGCCGCATCGCGGACATCCAGTGGGTAACAATAAACTTGCCGGGGAAACTGCTCAAACAGGGATTGCAGCACATCGGCGCGGCGGGCAATCACCCCGACCACCGCGCCTTGCCCAAGATAATGTTGCGCCAGCGCCAAGCCGAGGCCGCTGGATGCGCCGCTAATGACGGCACATAACGTCATCAGCGCTTACCTGCACGCTCCTTGCGCGCCTTGTCTACCAAGGCATCCAGCACTTTAATGGCATCCGCCGGATTCAAGCCGGTAATCAGGTATTTTCCATCCACTATTAACGTCGGGGTGCCACGGATGCCGTAGATCTGCTGCATTTGCTTGTTGCGCATCACCTTGCTCTCGGTCGAGAAGGCGTTATAGGCATCGCTAAATTTCTTGCGATCCACGCCATGCTGAACCACAAAATCGGTGGCTTTGGCGGCACTGCCCAGATCCTTATTGTCCACATGCCAGGCTTTAAATAAACTCTCTTCCAGTTGCTTTAGCTGCCCCAGCGATTCCAGCGCATAGTAAGTCCGCGCCATGGGCTCCCATGCGGGATTGAAAATCGTCGGCACATGAGTTAACTCAACATCCTTGGGCTTCTTTTTTTCCCAAGCGCTTAGAAATGGGTACAGCTTGTAACAATGCGAGCAACCATAAAAGAAAAACTCCAGAACTTCAATTTTTTGCCCGCTGCTTGTGGGTTGCGGCGGATTGACCAGCGTATAGTCTTTGCCCGGTTCAGGCGCGGCAAACGCCTGGGTCGTGCAGAGCAAGGCCAGAATCATAAAAATCTGCTTGATTGATTTCACGCTTTTTCTCCTTCTAAAGTTGAGGGGGTTTTCTGAAAACTTGAGCTTCAACAACTGAATCGTTAGATGCCGTTAACTGGTTTATTGTGCCCGCATGGGCGCGGCTTCCACCCCATTCTGTTTCAATGCCGCGCGCGCGCTGTTCATCTCGTCCGCGCCTTTATAGGGACCGAGACGCACGCGGTGCCACACCCCTTTGTCGGGAATGGTCGCGATCTGCACGCTGGCTTCCATGCCCAGCATCGCCAATTTGGCTTTTAACTTGTCCGCATCATCCGCGTTGGAAAATGAACCCGCCTGCAAATAATAAATTTCTTTCGCCGCAGCTTGCTGTGCTTGCTCGGGCGTAAGCTTGCTTCCCGGCATCCCAGGTTTATCGCCGCCCTTGGGCGCAAGCAGCGTTGCGTCCTGCTTGTCGGTCAGCACCTTGTAGAACTCAAAACGCGGCTTGTCTCCATTCACGCCTGAAACAGGCGCGGGGGCAGGGGCAGGAACTGTGGCGGCTGTTTTTTCCGGGAGCGGTTTTTCAGGGTCAACAAACTGGCCGGGTGATTTCTGGAGATACCACGCCACCCCCCCTGCGATAGCCAAGCCCAGCATAATACCGATCAGAATGCCGATCAGCAGCGAGCTGCCTTGAGGTTGTGCCGCTTGTCCTGTTCTGCCGTTATAGCCCATGTTCATCCTTTACATTTTTTCAGGTGCGGAAACACCCAGCAACCCCAAGCCATTGCGAATAACCTGCGCCACAGCAGCCACCAGCGCCAGCCGCGCCCGCTTGATACCTTCGTCATCCACCAGAAAGCGTGAGGCATTATAGTAGCTGTGCAAATCTGCTGCCAACTCTTTCAGATAAAACGCGATCAGGTGCGGCGCCAAGTCCTGCGCGGCATTCTCGATCACCTGCGGATAGTCGATCAGCTTCTGCAACAGCGTGGTCTCGTATTCGCTATCCAGCAGCCCGACCTCCGCTTGCAACAAGGCTTGCCGCTCGCCGCCCCATAGTGCCAGCACCGCGCTGATGCGGGCGTGGGCATACTGGATGTAGTACACCGGGTTGTCGTTACTCTTCGATTTTGCCAGATCGATGTCGAACACCAGTTGCGAATCCGGATGGCGGGCCGCGAGGAAATAACGCGTCGCATCGCAGCCCACCTCGTCGATCAGGTCGCGCAACGTGACGTAACTGCCCGCGCGTTTGGAAATTTTCACCTCCTGCCCGTTGCGCAACACCGTCACCATCTGATGCAACACATAATCCGGCCAGCCCTGCGGGATGCCAACATCCAGCGCCTGCAACCCGGCTCTTACCCGCGTGATCGTGCTGTGGTGATCCGCGCCCTGCTCGTTGATCACACGCGTGAAACCGCGCCGCCACTTGTCCAGATGATAGGCCACGTCCGGCACGAAATAAGTGTAGCTGCCGTCGCTCTTGCGCATCACCCGGTCTTTGTCATCGCCAAAATCAGTGGTGCGCAACCACAGCGCATCGTCCTGCTGGTAAGTGTGGCCGCTGGCGATCAGCTTGCTGACCGTTTCCTCCACCTTGCCATCGGTGTACAGCGCGGACTCCAGCGCGAACACATCGAAGTTCACACCGAAAGCGCGCAGATCGAGGTCCTGCTCGCGGCGCAGATAAGCCACCGCAAAATGGCGAATCGCCTCGGCATCATTCACATCGCCGGAAGCCTTCACATGCTGGTCGTCCGCCTCCACCGACTCTTGCGCCAGATAAGCCTGCGCGATATCCGCGATGTAATCGCCGCGATAGCCTGTTTCAGGCCAGGACGGATCGTCCGGCGTGACGCCCAGGCAACGCAACCGCACCGAGTGCGTCAGGTTATCAATCTGCACCCCCGCATCGTTGTAGTAAAACTCGCGCGTCACGTTCCAGCCCGCCGCATGCAGCACGTTGCATAGACAATCCCCCACCGCCGCGCCGCGCCCGTGACCCACATGCAGCGGCCCGGTCGGATTCGCAGAAACGAACTCCACCCCCACCTTGCGCCCGCCGCCGACATGCACATGGCCATAACCCGCGCCAGCCTGCAACACGCCATGCACCACATGCTGTTTCGCGGCGGTGGTGATAAACACATTAATGAAGCCCGCCCCGGCGATCTCCAGCTTCTCGATCACGTCGGATTCCGGCAACGCCGCGATCAACGCTTTTGCAATATCGCGCGGCGGCCTGCGCAGCGGCTTGGCCAACTGCATCGCCAGATTACAGGCGTAATCGCCATGTGAGGCCTGCTTGGGACGTTCAATCAGAACGGTCGCGCCTGCATGGTCAGGCGCGACCTCGCGCAATGCCTGCGCAAACAATTCGGACAAATGGGATTTGAAATTCAATACGACGGACATGAAACGACACCTTTAGAGAGGCGCGGATTATAGCATCTCGTTATTTTGCGATTGATATGACCGTTCGTGTTGAGTAGGCCGAAGGCCGTATAGAATTAGGCTTTGGGCGCAAAAGTAAACGCGTCGGAGAAGAATTCATCGTTGGGCAATCCCCGCAGGGTAGTAAAATCGCGATGAGCTACTTCCACCACCACTGGCGCGCCGCAGGTATAAACCTGGTAACCGGACAAGTCGCTGTAATCATCCAGCACGGCCTGATGCACGAAGCCCGTTCTGCCCTGCCAGTTGTCAGCCGGCAACGCTTCCGACAAAACCGGGGTGAATCGGACGCCGTGCGCTTCCCATTCCATGGCCTTATCGCGCATATAGAGGTCGGCCAATTTGCGCCCTCCCCAGTAGAAGTGCATGGGGCGTTTTAGGCCGATGTGCAGTGCGTGTTCGATGATGGATTTGACCGGTGCGAAACCGGTGCCGCTGGCCACGAACACGATGGGCTTGCCGCTATCCTCGCGCAGGAAAAAAGTGCCCAGCGGTCCCTTGAAGCGCAGGATGTCGCGCTCTTTCAATTGCGTAAAAATATGCTGGGTGAACGCGCCGCCCAGAATGTTGCGGACATGCAACTGCAACAATTCATCATCGTGCGGCGCATTAGCCAGTGAGAAACTGCGCGCCTTGCCGTCTTTGGTCAGGATGTCAATATATTGTCCGGCCAGAAACTGCAGGCGCTCATTGGCGGGTAGCTTGAGATAAAGCACCATCACGTCCTGGGCAGGTTTCTCCAGCTTGTGTACGCGGCAGGGCAGCGTTCTTACCGGAATGTCCTTGGACACATTCACTTCGCGGCATTCGATGACCAGATCGGATAGGGGCTGGGCGCGGCAAAACAAGGCCATGCCAGCCGCCTTTTCTGCCTCGGTCAGTGTGCTTTTCTGATGCTTTCCGTAATTCACCGTGCCTTGCAGCAACTTGCCCTTGCACGTTCCGCACACACCATCACGGCAACTGTAAGGCAAGGTAAAACCATGTTTCAGCCCGGCTTCGAGGATGGTTTCGTCGGCTTCCATCTGGAAGCCGTGGTTGCTTGGTTTAATGGTGACGTTGAATGCCATGAAATGTCTGCTGAATGCGCGAAAGCGCCGATTTTAACGCATAATTGCGAAATGAAACGAATTCTCATTGTGGGCTGCGGTGACATCGCAATGCGGGTGGCGCCGTTGTTGAGGGGGCATTGCCGCTTGTTTGGATTGGCGCGAAACACTGCGCGCTATGAAGCATTGCGCCAGGCAGGCATCACGCCTGTGCCGGGTGATCTGGATGGTAGGCACAGCTTAAATCGCCTGGCTGGACTGGCGCACACCGTGCTGCATTTTGCACCTCCATCAACCACGGAAACTGCTACAACCGACACCCGCACCCGCAACCTCCTTTCTGCGCTGTCACGCAGTACACTGCCCAAACACCTCATCTACATCAGCACCAGCGGCGTATATGGTGATTGCGGCGGCGCTCAGGTGAGCGAAACACACCCGCTCAATCCGCAGACAGCGCGCGCGCAACTCCGTGTGGACGCGGAACAACAGATACGCAACTGGGCCAAACACCACGGCGTGCATGCCAGCATCTTGCGTGTGCCGGGCATCTACGCGGCAGACCGCCTGCCGCTGGATCGCCTGCGCGCAGGCACCTCCGTCATCGTAACGGAGCAAGACAACTACACCAACCACATCCACGCGGACGATCTGGCGCGTTGCATAGTCGCTGCCATGCGACATGCCAAACCCAATCGCGTGGTTCACACCAGCGATGACAGCGATCTTAAAATGGGTGAGTATTTCGATGTGGTGGCGGATGCCTTTGGTCTGCCGCGCCCACCTCGCCTGCCCCGATCGGAAATCGAGCGTGCCGTTTCACCCATGATGTGGTCGTTCATGAATGAATCGCGGCGGCTGACGAATGAGCGCATGAAGCGCGAGTTGAAGATGAAACTGCGTTATCCGACGGTGGCGGATACGCTGGCTTCAATCAAGGATACCTAACTTTTCAAGCATCAGCGCGTATGGCGGAAATAACAAAGTCAGGCAATCACTATCCTTGCTGCGCAAGGATGTGGAATTGACACCGCCGAATGAGTGATGCCTCCCACCCCGTTTGCTTGCGGCCAACTGATATTTTCTTGACAGCCATACGGCGGAAGGCGCTACGCTTTTCCGCCCTACCAAGCTCAAATCAACCCAAGCGTGTCAGTCACACCGTTGGGGGTGGTTGTTTTTTAGGTTTCTTCGCTTCTTTGTTTTTTCGTTGCTGCCCTTTAGCCATGATCGTTCTCCTTGTGTTGTTGCATGTGCATAATAATACGGACGGATAACTTCGGGGTGGTTTTCTTGGCGTGATGATTTGAATGTCCACCCTGGCGCTTCTCTGCCATTCAGCAATTAAAACTCCCCAAGCCCAATTTTTGTTACGAACAATAATAATCTCGTAGGGTGCGTTTACGCACCAGTTGGCGATGGTGCGCGTTTGCAGCCTGCCTTTGCGCCGGGTGCGGGTATAATCGCGGCTTATTTTCAGGAAGACCATGGATACCATTCTGCTGCTTAAGGCCGCCATTCTCGGCATTGTCGAGGGACTCACCGAGTTCCTGCCGATCTCTTCCACCGGCCATCTGATCATTGTCGGCGACCTACTGGACTATAACGACGAAACCAGCAAGGTGTTCAAGATCGTGATCCAGCTCGGCGCCATCCTGGCGGTGTGCTGGGACTACCGTGTACGTTTGACCAAAATGGTGCTCGGCCTGCCCGGCGATCCTGCGGCGCAGCGTTTCGCCAGCCTGCTGTTCATCGGCTT
>VFLG01000034.1 GCA_009885195.1 Gallionellaceae bacterium | reverse complement strand
TCGGCATGCGGATAGGCTTGCAGCATGATGGAAACCCCTCCCTCCGCCCTCCCCTTAACAGGGGCGGGAACCACACCGGTCAGAGGAGCAACTTTCTGCCACAATTCTTCAGTGATGAACGGGATAATCGGATGCGCCAGTCGCAACATGGTTTCCAGCACGCGCACCAGGGTGAGCCGGGTCGCGCGTTGAGCTGCGGCTGAGCCGTTGGCAATCTGCACCTTGGCCAGTTCCACATACCAGTCGCAATAACTGCTCCACACCAGTTCATACACCGTGCGCGCGGCCAAGTCGAAGCGGTAATCGGCAAAATGTTGCGCCATTTCCGCTTCGGCTTGTTGCAGCACACTAATCATCCACTTGTCTGCCGCAGAAAATTCCAGCGGCAAACTTTCGTCCAGCCCTACATCTTGTCCTTCGCAATTCATCAGCACGAAGCGCGTGGCGTTCCACAGCTTGTTGCAGAAGTTGCGGTAGCCCTCGCAGCGCTGCATGTCGAACTTGATGTCGCGTCCGGGCGAAGCGAGCGAGGCGAAGGTGAACCTTAAAGCATCGGTGCCGAACGCCGGTATGCCTTCGGGGAATTCCTTGCGTGTGCGCTTTTCGATCTGTTCCGCTTGCTTGGGATTCATTAAGCCAGTGGTGCGTTTTTTCACCAGCTCGTCGAGGGCTATACCGTCAATCAGATCAATCGGATCCAATACATTGCCCTTGGACTTGGACATTTTCTGACCTTCCGCATCGCGGATCAGGCCATGCACGTACACATCCTTGAACGGGATTTTCCCGGTGATGTGCTTGGTCATCATCACCATGCGCGCTACCCAAAAAAAGATGATGTCAAAGCCGGTGACCAGCACCGAGGAGGGCAGATATTTTTGCAGAAATAAATTTTGCTCGTCTATTGTTTTGTCGCCGCTCCAATCCAATGTGGAAAAAGGCCACAGCGCGGAAGAGAACCATGTGTCGAGCACGTCATCGTCGCGCTTGAGATTGCCCTGATACCCATCCTTCGCAGCCAGTGCGCGCGCCTCGGCTTCATCGTGTGCGACATACACTTGGCCGCTGTCGCCATACCACGCTGGAATCTGATGCCCCCACCAAAGTTGGCGCGAGATGCACCAGTCCTGAATGTTGTTCAGCCACTGGTTGTAGGTGTTAACCCAGTTCTCCGGGTGAAATTTAATCTCGCCGCTGGCTACACATTCCAAGGCCTGTGCGGTGATGCTCTTGCCTTCGTTACCCGGCTTGCTCATCGCGACAAACCATTGGTCGGTGAGCATGGGTTCGATCACCACGCCGGTGCGGTCGCCACGCGGGACTTTGAGTTTATGCTTCTCGGTTTTTTCCAACAGCCCAGCGGCATCGAGATCAGAAACGATTTGTTTGCGTGCAACGAAGCGATCTAGACCGCGATATACAGCAGGTATTAAATCGACAGTTGGAGATTCAGATAAGTCTGAATCGGCAAAACGTACACCATCTTTGCGGGCTGTATGCCCCCATGAAAAATCTTCAAGTTCGGACTTCTTTATTTTTCCATCAAGAGTAAGTACGTTTATTTGAGGTAGTTTATGTCGCTGACCTACAGCATAGTCATTGAAGTCATGTGCTGGAGTGACCTTCACCACACCCGTGCCAAACTCTTTGTCCACATAGTCATCGGCAATGATGGGAATGTTGCGTTCGCATAGCGGCAGTTTCACTTGCTTGCCGACCAGATGTTTGTATCGCTCATCTTCAGGATGCACCATTACTGCAACGTCACCAAGCATAGTCTCAGGGCGGGTGGTGGCGACAATCAAGTGACCCGAACCATCAGCCAGTGGATAGCGGATATGCCACATGAAGCCATCTTCTTCTTCCTGTATCACTTCCAGATCGGACACCGCTGTTTGTAGTTGCACATCCCAATTAACTAAACGCTTGCCGCGATAAATCAAGCCTTCGTTATACAGGCGCACAAAAGTTTCGGTGACGGTTTTGTTTAAACCGGGATCCATCGTGAAGCGTTCGCGCGACCAGTCGGGTGAGGTGCCGAGGCGGCGCATCTGGCGGGTGATGGTGTTGCCGGAGTATTCTTTCCACTCCCACACTTTCCCGATAAATTTTTCGCGTCCGAGGTCGTGGCGCGAAATGCCTTGCGCATCCAACTGGCGTTCCACCACAATTTGCGTGGCGATGCCGGCATGATCGGTGCCCGGCTGCCACAGCGTGTTATCGCCGCACATGCGGTGATAGCGGGTCAGCGCATCCATCAGGGTCTGGTTGAAGCCGTGTCCCATGTGCAGCGTGCCGGTCACGTTGGGCGGTGGCAGCAGGATGCAGAAGTTGTCGGCTTTATTCGGGTCTAGCCCGGCTTTGAAATAACCGGATTGTTCCCACTGGGGATACCAGCGCGCTTCGATGTCTTTCGGGTCAAAACTTTTGGTGAGTTCCATTTGAATTGTTTCTGTGAGGCTTGAAAGCCTGTCCTGAGCTTGTCGAAGGAGGCGGGATTATACAGTCAAGCTTCGAGCGTGCCGGGGAACAGGGCGATTATGGCGGGTGTTCACGTTCCAGTGCGGCGCGGATCAACTCGGGCAGGCTGGCTTGCACATCCTGCAGCAGTGTATCGAAATGCTGCGTGAGTTTTGCGCGCAGTAACGTTTCCAGTTGCGGCGCGATCTGCTTTGCCAGTTGCTGACACTGCGCATCAGATAAGGGCGCAGATTCTTCAACATGAATTTCGGTGAGCGTGGGAATGTCTGTCATATCTGCATCCACCGTTTCGGTCAGCACCGGAACGGGGGAGGGATTTATTTTTTTTGGCGGAGGAGACATGGTTATTTTTTTGGCGAATCGCTTAGGTCAAAGTGGCGCATTTCGTAGCCGCGGTCGCGGTAAAAGCCGAAGCGTTCGCGTCCCAGCCGCGCGTCTTCTTCGTCCTTGCCGACTATTTCGATGACGCGCTCGAAGCGGCTAAAGAACGGCGCGCATTCGTTATGTAAGCTGATTAACAATTCGTGATGCGGGAATTTGTCACTGCCCTGATTCAGCACCACCGGCATTTGTCCGGCTTCTTCGGCATCGCTGCGGCAGTGCGGGATAAAAGCGGTGGCCGGGTAATGCCAGAGTAATTTATCCAGGGCATCATTGGTCGCTGCATCGGGCGCGCTGAGTATCACGCGCACGCCGTTCTGCATCGCCTTGTGGCTCAACTGGCAGGCGGTGCGCAGCTTGTCTTTCGAGCCAGTGTAGAAATCAATCTTGGTCATGATGAAAAAACAATTTGGCCACAGAGAGCACAGAGTACACAGAGAAAGTCATCCGCTTTTCTCTCTGTGATCTCTGTGCTCTCTGTGGCTAGAGTCATTTGCTGTTGGCTCGGTTAATTAAATATTGGGTGAGCAGCGGCACCGGGCGGCCGGTTGCGCCCTTTTCCTTGCCGGATTTCCATGCCGTTCCGGCAATGTCGAGATGCGCCCAGCGGTATTTTTTGGTGAAACGCGACAAGAAGCAGGCAGCGGTGATGCTGCCGCCGGCGCGACCGCCGATGTTTTGCATGTCGGCGAAATTGCTGTCCAGTTGCGGTTGATATTCTTCCCACAGTGGCATGTGCCAGGCGCGATCCTGCGTTTGCTCACCCGCAGCCAGCAACTCCTGCGCCAGCTTGTCCTGATTGCTGAACAGGCCGCTGGCGACATGACCCAGCGCAATGACGCAGGCGCCGGTCAGCGTGGCGATGTCCACCACGGTGTCAGGCTCAAACCTGGCCGCGTAAGTCAACGCATCGCACAAAATAAGGCGGCCTTCGGCATCGGTATTGAGGATTTCTATGGTCTGCCCGGACATGCTGGTCACAATGTCGCCGGGCTTGGTGGCCGTGCCGCTGGGCATGTTGTCGCAACTGGGGATAATGCCGACTACATTCAACTTGAGTCCCATCTCGGCAGCTGCCTGCAGGGTGCCCAGCACGCTGGCTGCACCGCACATGTCGTACTTCATTTCGTCCATTTCGGCGCCTGGCTTGAGCGAGATGCCGCCGGAGTCAAAGGTGATGCCCTTACCGACCAGGGCTATGGGTTTCTGTTTCAGCTCGCCGCCACGATATTCCAGCGTGATCAGCTTGGCTGGTTCGGCGCTGCCTCGGGTGACAGACAGCAGCGAACCCATGCCGAGCTTTTTCATGTCCTTTTCTTCCAGCACGGTCGCCTTGAGTGATTTGTGTTTCTTGGCTAACGCGATGGCTTGCTGCGCCAGATAACTGGGGGTGCACACGTTGCCAGGCAGGTTGCCTAAATCCTTGGCCAGCACCATGCCGCGCGCAATCGCTACGGCTTGCGTCAGTGCAGCTTCGAGGGCAGCGTTTGGTTTTGCGGTGATTAGGCCGAACTGAATTTTGCTCAAGGTCACTTTTTCTTTTTCCGGCTTGCTTTTTAGGCGGTCAAAGCGATAGCTAGTTTCGTATGCGGCCAGCACGGCCTGGCTGATGCACCAGGCCTGTCCCGAGCTTGTCGAAGCGGCACTGTCGCGGCCTGCAACAGGCAATTCGGCCAGATACAGCAGCGCATCTTTTGCGCCTGTGGCCTGCAGTGCTCGCATTGCGGCGCGGGCACAATCGCGATATTGGCGTGCCCCGAACTCTTCACGCTTGCCCAGCCCGACCAGTAACACCCGTTTGCACAGGGTGTTGGGCACGTTATGTAACAGCAGGGTGGCCGCAGCTTTGCCGCGCAAATCGCCGCACGCGATGAGGTCACTGAGCGCGTGCTTGGACAGCTTGTCCAAGGCTTGCGCCGCGTCCGACAGTTTGCCGCCCTCAAATATGCCCACTACCACGCAGCCGCTACGCTGTTTTTCCGGACTGCCTTGTTTTATGCTAAATTCCACACGTCTCCCCTTTATGGTTTCTTGTTTTACACTCAATGCTGGATTATCCGCAAACTCCTGGTTCTCTGCAAACCCTTGGGCAAAAGTCTAAGCCGCCGCGCCTTGAATTGTTGCGCCGGGGCATCTTTCACCAATCGTTAGTGCGCGAATTTACCAGCATAGGGTTGTTTGTATTCGCTATCCTACTCGGTATTGTTGTATTCACCCAGTTGATCCGCTTGCTCGGCGATTCGGTCAGCGGCGCCATGGCGGTGGAAGGCGTGCTGGCGTTGCTGGGTTTTAGCGCCCTGGGTTACCTGCCGGTGCTGCTTTCCCTCAGCCTGTTCCTGTCGGTATTGCTGGCCCTGTCGCGCAGTTATCGCGACAGCGAGATGGGGGTGTGGTTCTGTTCCGGCATCGGCTTGACGCGCTGGATACGCCCGGTGCTGTGGTATGCGCTGCCGGTGGTGGGGGTGATTGCGCTGTTGAGCCTGGTGCTGTCACCCTGGGCCTGGTCCAAGGCGGATGAATTCAGGCGCAGGCTGGATAGCCGCGATGAGCTGTCTGCCGCCACCCCCGGCATATTCCGCGAATCCAAACAGGCTGACCGGGTATTCTTTATCGAAAACGTGGAGATGGGCCACAACCGTGTCGGCAATATTTTCGTGCAATCGGTGCAGCATGGCAAAATCGGCACCATGGTGGCTCAGCAGGGATTGCAGGAAATCGCGCCCAACGGGGATCGCTTCCTGGTGTTGCTGAATGGCAGGCGTTATGAGGGCTCACCCGGCAAGCATGACTTCAGGATCGTCCAATTCGAGCGCTATGCCATGCGCGTCGAGGAAGCAGAAGTCAAGCCGGGGTACGTCCGGCCAAAATCCAGATCTACCCGGTATTTGCTGCAGAATCCGGAGAGCTGGAATATATCCGAATTGCAGTGGCGGCTGGGATTGCCGCTCAGCGCGCTGATCATGGTATTACTGGCGATCCCGATGAGTTTCGTCAATCCGCGTGCCGGACGTTCCTTCAATCTCATTATGGCGCTGGTGATATACATGCTGTACAGCAACCTGATCGGCATAACCAACACCTGGGTAGCGCAGGGCAAGATGAGTCCGGCCGCCGGGTTGTTGGGTATCCATGGGCTGATGTTGGTGCTGCTGATTCTGTTGTTTTATCGCAGGTTGACGATGTTTTCATTGCGCAGGGTATTGCGAAAAAACCCTCACCCTCTCCCCTTGGGAGAGGGGACGACCGACTCCTCCCCCTCCGGGAGAGGAGAGCCGGGGTGAACATATGAAGCTGCTAACCCGTTATTTGGCCCGTGAGATTTACGCCAGCATCGCGCTGGTATTTGCCGCCTTGCTGATGTTGTTTGCTTTTTTTGACCTGATAGGGGAGCTGGGCGCGCTGGGCCGCGGCGACTACCACCTGGGTTACATGTTGCTGTTTGTGCTGTTGACCATGCCCGGCCTTGTCTACCAGTTGTTCCCGGTGGCGATCCTGATCGGCACCATTTTTGCGCTGGCACAAATGGCGGCGCATTCCGAGTTGGTCGTGTTCCGTACTGCGGGAGTATCGCTGCGGCAGATGGTGGGTGCCTTGCTCAAGATCGGCTTGCCCTTGGTGCTGTTGAGTTATCTGTGCGGCGAGATTGTCGCGCCGCCCAGCGAACGCCTGGCGCAAAAGGTGCGGCTCAAGGCGCAGAACGCCGAGATATCGCTGAAAGAATTCCGCTCCGGTGTGTGGGTGAAGGATGAGCGCAGTTTCGTGAATGTCAGGAATGTACTGCCGGATACCTCACTATTGAATATCAGCATTTATGAATTTGATGAGAGTTACCATCTGAATTCCATTACCGTCGCAAAGCGTGCGGTCTTTGTGGAAAAGAACCGCTGGCAATTGGCTGAGGTGATGCAGACCCGTTTCAGCGATCAAGGTACAACAGTGAACAACCAGACCAGTATGGAATGGCGCTCAGTGCTCAATCCTGACATTCTAAGTGTGCTGCTGGCGGCGCCGGAGCAGATGTCGGCCTGGAATCTTTATCAGTACATCCAGCATCTGCGGGATAACCGCCAGAAGACCGCGCGCTATGAAATAGCCATGTGGAATAAGCTGGTATACCCCTTGGCGGTGTTGGTTATGCTGCTACTGGCGCTGCCGTTTGCCGCGCAGCAGCGGCGGGAGGGCGGCGTCAGCGGGAAAATATTCCTGGGTATCGTGCTCGGCCTGGCTTTTCACTTTGTCGGCCAGTTGTTTGCCAGGCTGGGTGCGCTCAACGAATGGCAACCAGTGCTGAGCGCGATGGCGATGCCCATGCTTTTTTTGCTGCTGGCAATGGGGATGCTATGGTGGACCGAGCGGCGTTAACTTTCGGGAACCTTCCCTCATTAGTGGTCGCCAGTCTATGGCGTTGGTTTGCCTGTTGATACCCCGCTTGCGGCGGGTTGGGGAATCGGAACTTCTTCCTGTAAATCTATCATTTCCTTGACCTGCTCACGTTGTTTCATAGGTACTTTGCTGAAGGCCCGGAATTTATCGCGCGCCTGTGTGCGCTGTTCCGGCGTCAGTTTGCTCCAGCGTTTCAGCCGCACATTCATGCGTTGTTTTTGCGCCTCGGTCAGTTTCGGGTAGCGTTTGGCCAGCTTTATGAAATGCTGCTGCTGTTTTTCCGGAATCGCGTCCCAATCATTAGACAGTGGAGCCAGCGCCTCTTGCTGTAGCGGGGTGAGCTTCACCCACGGTTGCGGCGCAGCCAGAGCGGGCTGGTATAGCAGCGCGAAAATACACAGGGCGGACAGGCGGAGCAGGGATATGTTGCTCATTAGTCTATGTAAACATGCATAGGCAAGTCGTCGGTCAGGATGGCAATATCCACGTCGCTGGTATCATTGTCCGCAACCTGGTTCCAATAGCTCGCAGCACCAAGCAGAATGGCGGCGAGCAGCACGGCAGCAGCCAAGAAGCGGATTTTTTGTGGTGTGCCGCCAGCATCTGTGAAATTTCCAGCCCAGGCAAATGTTGGCGATGCACGGCGTGCCTCATAACGTAGCAAGGCCAGATCCTGCGCATTGCGCAGTCGTGCCAGCACGGGTTGTTCAAGCCGTATGACGGAGCGGTTGAGCAGGTGTTTTATCTTCTCATGGTTCAGGCTCGTTTTTTTGTTCATGGCAAATGCACTCCTTTTAAATTTAAAGCGGCTGCGATGGCGTGGGTCGCGCGCGAGCAGTGTGTTTTGACGCTGCCTTCGGAACAAGCCATGACCGCCGCAGTTTGCGCCGTATCCATATCCTCCCAGTAACGCAACAGGAAGGCTTCACGTTGACGTGCCGGCAGATTCATTAATGCCTCTTCAATCAGGGCAATGAGTTGCGACTGTTCCAGAGAGGCGTCGGGCGCAAGTGGCTGGCTGTTGTTATCCTTGTCCTGCAGGGTGTCCAGCGGGTCATAATCGGTCTCATTGTGCTGCGGTATCAGCGAGGACATCAGCGTGGTCCATGTCGAGCGCACCTTCTGCCTGCGGTAATAATCGCGTATGGTATTTTGCAGGATGCGCTGAAACAGCATGGGTAACTCTTGCGCGGGCTTGCCGTAATATTTCTCGGCCAGCTTGAGCATTGAGTCCTGCACTATATCCAGCGCCACATGTTCGTCGCGCACCGCAAACAACGCCTGCTTGTAGGCACGACGTTCGGTTTCGGCGAGAAATCTGGAAAATTCGTCGTGGCTGGCCAGTTTGAATTGCTCCCATAATGGGCGACGCATGCTTACATTGAGTAGCAGCATACTAACAAATTGCCGCATGTGTAGGGCTTTTACACAATTCCGCACCTGCATGGGGGTTGACCAAAATGCGTCTAACCTTTATCTTGCGCGGTTCTTCAATAATTATTGCTTAACGGGTAGTGTGACATGGAATTGACGGGCGCGGAAATAACCATCAGGTGTTTGCAGGAGGAAAAAGTCGAATATGTGTTCGGCTATCCCGGCGGTGCCGTTCTGCATATTTATGATGCGTTGTTCAATCAAGACAAGGTCAAGCACATTCTGGTGCGCCACGAACAAGCCGCGTTGCACGCTGCGGATGGCTATTCACGTTCATCGGATAAGGTCGGCGTGGCGCTAGTCACCTCCGGGCCGGGGTTGACCAATGCCGTGACCGGGATTGCCACGGCCTATATGGACTCAATCCCGCTGGTGATCATCAGTGGTCAAGTACCAAGCTATGCGATAGGCGAAGATGCTTTTCAGGAAGTGGATTCCGTAGGCATCACGCGACCGTGCGTGAAGCACAATTTTTTGATCAAAGACGTGAAGGACATCGCGCCGACCATCAAGAAAGCATTTTATCTGGCCAAATCAGGTCGTCCGGGGCCGGTGCTGGTGGATATTCCGAAAGACATATCCAACCACAAAACCGAATTCGTTTATCCGGACAGCGTCAGTATTCGCTCTTATCATCCGGTGGGCAAGGGCGATAGCGTGCAGATCAAGCGTGCCGCGCAAATGCTGCTGGAAGCCAAGCGCCCGATGATATATAGCGGTGGCGGCGTGGTGCTGTCGGGTGCCTCGGCGCAATTGACCGATTTGGTGCGTCTGCTCGGCTTTCCTTGCACCAACACGCTGATGGGCCTGGGTGCTTACCCGGCCACCGACAAGCAATTCGTCGGCATGCCCGGCATGCATGGCACTTACGAAGCGTGCATGGCAATGCAACATTGCGATGTGTTAATCGCGGTCGGTGCGCGTTTTGATGATCGGGTGGTGGGCAACGTCGAACATTTTGCCCAGGTGCCGCGCAAAATCATTCACCTCGATATTGACCCCTCCTCCATTGCCAAGCGCGTCAAGGTGGATGTGCCGGTGGTGGGTGAGCTGAAATTGGTGCTGGATGAATTGCTCAGTGTGTTGCGCAACAGCAAGCAAAAGCCGGATGCGGTTGACCTGGCTGTCTGGTGGAAGCAAGTGAATGAGTGGCGCGCCAAGGGCGGTAGATTGCGTTACAACAATTCCAGCGAAATCATCAAGCCGCAATATGTGATCGAGAAGTTGTATGAGGTGACCGGCGGCGATGCCTTCGTTACCTCGGATGTCGGGCAACATCAAATGTGGGCGGCGCAATATTACAAGTTTGATAAGCCGCGGCGCTGGATCAACTCCGGCGGCCTGGGTACGATGGGCTTTGGTTTACCCGCCGCGATGGGTGTGCAACTCATCAATCCCGGTGCAACCGTGGCTTGCGTGACTGGCGAGGGCAGCATTCAGATGAACATTCAGGAGCTATCCACCTGCAAGCAGTTCCACTTGCCGATCAAAGTGGTATCGTTGAACAATCGCTATCTGGGCATGGTGCGGCAATGGCAGCAATTTTTCCACGGCAACCGCTATTCCGAATCTTACATGGATGCGCTGCCGGATTTTGTGAAATTGGCTGAGGCTTATGGGCATATCGGCATGCGCATAGATAAACCATCCGATGTGGAGCCTGCGTTGAGAGAAGCCTTCGCGCGCAAGAAGGATTTGGTGTTTATGGACTTTCAGACCGACCCGTTGGAAAACGTGTTTCCGATGGTGCCGGGAGGAAAAGGGTTGTCTGAAGTGATACTGGATCCGAACGCTCCACATCCTGAAGTGGAGGATTTGTAATGCGGCACATCATTTCACTGTTGATGGAAAACGAAGCTGGCGCGTTGTCACGTGTGGCAGGGCTGTTCTCGGCACGCGGGTATAATATAGAGTCCTTGGCTGTGGCACCGACGGAAGACCCAACACTATCGCGCATGACCATCGTCACCAGCGG
>VFLG01000075.1 GCA_009885195.1 Gallionellaceae bacterium | reverse complement strand
AGTTTGCTTCTGCTGCTGTTCGGCTTGTCCATGTAGTTCCGTCTGGTGAGGTCATTACCCTGCTTGTGCCGTTGGTACTAACTGCACAGAATAACGATAATTCGGGCGACCAACACACTGACATCCATGTATTTGCTGCTGCTGCTGTTCGGCTTGTCCATGTAATTCCATCCGGTGAAGTCATTACCGTTCCGCTATAACTAACCGCGCAGAATATAGATAATTCAGGACTCCAACAAATTCCCCGCCAGTCACTTGTGCCTGCTGCTGTGCGGTTGACTGGTGTCCCTATTGTTTCCGTAAAATATGTCCATGTTTCGCCGTCTGTTGATTTCGTGTTTTTCCCCGATGATGTTGCTATGAACAATTCAAGATCATTTGACCAGGCCACACTAAGCCACGTATACGCCCCGATTGTGCGCGCTGTCCAGGTGATGCCATCCGGTGAGGTCGCGCAAACTGACGCGCCGACTGCAACAAAGAGATCGAGGGTCGAGGAATAAGCGACTGAATTATAAGTACCCGCTGGGATTGTGCGCGTTGTCCAGGTGATACCATCGGTTGAAGTGGCTGCGACTGACGCCCCGACTGCGACCCAAACGGCATTAGCGAACACAACGGCATTATGAAAGTTTGTGGCTGTTCGGTCTGTCCAATCCTCTGCATTGGTCGAGGTTGCGACTTTGGGACTGCCGGCACTTGATACCGCCGCGATTTGCGCGAGACTTGACGACCAGGCTACTGCCGCGAAAGTGGGGGAGAGGTAAGAGTCTTGCGTGTAAAAGGTCAATACCCCTGGCTCGCCTTCATACACGAGGATCGTGTATTTTTGTTTAAGAAGATTTTCGAATAATTCCGCTTTGTTGAGTGAAAGGGTTTTTCCCGTTGGTAGAAACTTGTAGCCAAGCCACGCATCTGCGCTGTTTTTGAAAGCCGCTGTCTTTCCGATGGCGGTGCAAAATGCTTCGATGACAGTCTGATAAGTAACATCCCCGGCGGTTGATATTTTCAGATTCGGATAACTCGACCCTTCGAGGTAGATGCGCCCAAAATCTTCTTTATACTTCCTGACAAAATACAATCCCGATTCGATTGTGTATTCCGTCCCGCTGATCTTCGCCCCGCGCTCGATGATGAAAACGGCGAAGTCGCTAAGCGTGTAATCGTTTGCCGTAACCAGCGTGCAGGAAGCGGATGTTGATTTGATATCGAATTCCAGAACCTCCCACACATGATCGGGTGTTGAGGGATTGGCTATGTAATCGGCCTGGTCTGTCCACGTGTTGACTCGCAGGATAACATCTCCAAACTGATCCGCGAGACCGTCCAGCAGGGTTTGATTGACTGTGCGGCTCATAGATTCCAGCCGTAGTATTCATCGTTCCACGCGGTTTGGCGATTGGGAGAGGGCGCGGGAGTCCTGCGTTCGTAGTAACGCAAGCCGGCTTCGAAAGCGTTTGCAAAAGAGACCATCACCTCACGGTAATTATCGCTGACACCCTGCTGCAGGTTGATCGTCTCGATGCGCGACGCGGCGCGGATTTTCAAGGCCTCGACGCAAGCCCCGTCTACGATTACATTGTCCTGATCGGCGGTGAGGGTGGAGTCTGTCGAGGAGTCCAGTCCGCTTACAGTGTGCGCCTGGGCGTAGCGGCAAAGAATGATCTCATCTGTAGCGAGTGACGATTTTAGCCGGAAGTATTGACGGTTATCTTCCTCGTAGGGTTGGAATTCCAGCGGGGAGTGTTCGTCGCCGTCTGCGTCGAACAATAAGACGTCGGTGACGTACAGCGCGGTAGATGCCGCGTATTCGAGTTGATCGGCGATGGCGTCAATTTGATCTGCCGCGTGTAGTGGAATCCGTTTGTTGATCCGTGACAATGCGGCGCGGATCGCGGCGGTACAGGTGGCGGTTGTAAAGCGCGTGCCGTTGTCTATCAATTGCGCCTGGACTTTTGCAATAAGTTGGGTAAGAGTGTCGCTCATGTGTTTTGCCTTTGCTGGTCAAGAGGGAGGCGTAATTGCCACGACCGACGGGAGCCGGCCTCCCATGATCCGCGCTCTGGTTGTGAAGGTCGGGAGCGGCGAACCGCTCCCGACTGTGAAATTATCCAACGGGCGGGTAGGGAAAATTGATCTTCTT
>VFLG01000045.1 GCA_009885195.1 Gallionellaceae bacterium | reverse complement strand
CTTGATCTTGGGCAGAAAGTCCACCACATATTCCGCGCCACGGTACAGCTCGGTATGCCCCTTCTGCCGTCCGAAGCCTTTTACCTCAGTCACGGTCAAGCCGCTGGCACCGAGTTCAGACAGAGCTTCGCGCACTTCGTCCAGCTTGAACGGTTTGATGATGGCTTCTATTTTTTTCATGACTGCTCCCAATAAGTAGTGACACCCGTAAGTATATCTAAAAATCTTCCTGGTAACGGACTGTTATCGGATAACGCCAATCCTTGCCGAAGCCGCGGTCGGTGATGCGCACGCCGACCGGCGCTTGGCGGCGCTTGTATTCATTGATGCATATCAATTTCACCACCCGGCGCACATCCGCCCCGGCATAGCCGCGAGCCACGATCTCGGCTATGGGCAGATTCTGTTCCACATAACAGGCCATGATGCCGTCCAGCACATCATATGGCGGCAGGCTGTCCTGGTCGGTCTGATCCGGTTTTAATTCCGCGCTGGGCGGGCGCGTGATAATGCGCTCCGGAATTACCCGCCCCAAGCTGTTGCGGTAATGAGCCAGGCGGTACACCCAGGTCTTGCTGACATCCTTGAGCACCGCGAAGCCGCCCGCCATGTCGCCATACAGCGTGCAGTAGCCGACGGTCATTTCTGACTTGTTGCCGGTGGTCAGCACCAACGAGCCGAACTTGTTGGACAGAGCCATCAGCAAATTGCCACGTATGCGCGCCTGAATATTTTCTTCGGTAGTATCTGGTGTCCTGCCCGCGAATAAACTGCTCAAGGTGGCAAGATAGGTGTCGAGCGCAGGCCTGATGTCCAACTCGTCATAGCGCACGCCGAGTATACCCGCCATTTCGTGTGCATCGTCCAGGCTGATTCGCGCGGTATAGGGCGAGGGCATTATCACAGCATGTACCTTGTCCGCTCCCAGCGCATCCACCGCCACCGCCAGCGTCAGCGCGGAATCAATACCGCCGGACAGCCCCAGTAATACGCCGGGGAAATGGTTCTTGCCGATATAATCCTTCACCCCCAGGCACAGCGCACGATAGATACTTTCTTCCTGCGTCAGGGCGGGCACGATCTCGCCCGGCACCAGCTTGCCGTCGTGGATTTCCACCAGTCCCAGCACTTCTTCAAAAGGAGCGAACTGGTGGGTCAACTTGCCTTGCGCATCCATCGCGAACGAAGCGCCATCGAACACCAGCTCATCCTGTCCACCTACCATGTTGGCATACACCATCGCCAGCCCGGTTTCGCCAATGCGGTCGCGGATAGCCTCATAGCGCGACGGTTGTTTATCGAGGTGAAAGGGTGAAGCGTTCAGCACCAGCAACACCTGCGCCCCAGCCTCGCGCGCGCTAAGCGCCGCGTGTTCCTGCCAGATGTCGGCGCAGATGCTGAGCGCAAATTTGACCCCCTCTATCTCAAACACACAGGGAACCGCACCGCGCGTGAAATAGCGCTCTTCGTCAAACACGCTGTAATTCGGCAGCGTGTGCTTATGGTAAGTGGCGATGATCTCGCCATCGCGCAGCACCGAAGCGGCGTTGTAGCGTTTGCCGCCCACCTCGTGTGGATGCCCGACCACCACGCTGATGCCCTGCACCTGTTGCGCCAGTTCATGCAATGCCTGATCGCAAGCACGGTAGAACCCGGCACGCAACAACAAGTCTTCCGGCGGATAGCCGCATAAACTCAGCTCCGGGGTGAGCAGCAGCGCGACGCCCTGCTGCTTGGCGCGCGTGGCGTAGGTGAGAATCTTGGCAGTGTTACCGGCCAGATCGCCGACTATGCAATTGATTTGTGCGATGGCGAGTTTCATGTTGAAGCGGCCTTATTCATCACTTAGGTTCGGCTCATTGCCCGCATCTGTTAACACCGCCGGATGCTCCAGATCGACGCGCTCAATTTTGGCGAAGCGGTCGGTAATTTTTCTGCTGCTGATGTGGATCTGCTCCACGTCTTTGTTGGCTTGGCCGATGTGCTTGGCCAGGTCGCTCATGCGCTCCTCGAAGCGATTGAAGTCTTTGCCCAGCTTGCCCAGTTCGTCTTGAATGATGTGTACCTGCTTGCGTGTTTCCACATCTTTCATCACCGCGCGTGCGGTATTCAGCACCGCCATCAATGTCGTGGGCGATACCACCCAGACCCGGCGCTGCATCGCATAATCGATTACATCAGGATGGTGCGCGTGGATTTCGGCAAACACCGCCTCGGCCGGCACGAACATTACCGCGCCATCCGACGTCACGCCGGGAATAATGTATTTGCTGCTGATGTCGTCCACATGCTTCTTGATGTCGGCTTTGAACTGTCGCCGCGCCAGCGCCTTGTCCGATTCGGCCAAGGCCGCATCAAACATGCGGTGATAATTTTCCAGCGGAAACTTCGCGTCCACCGCCACCATGCCGGTCGGCTCCGGCAGCATCAGCACACAATCGGCACGGCTGTTGTTGGGCAGGGTGTACTGCATGGCGTAGGATTGTGGCGGCATGATATTGCGCACCAGTCCTTCCAGTTGCACCTCGCCGAACGCGCCGCGCGAGCGTTTGTCGCCCAGCAGCTCCTGCAAGCTGACCATGTTGGTGGTCAGGCCGTCGATTTTCTTCTGCGCCTCGTCTATCGTCGCCAGCCGCGACATGACGCTGACGAAAGTCTCGTTGGTTTTCTTGAAGCCCTCATCCAGCCGCTCGCTCACTTTTCCGCTGATTTGCTCCAGCCGCCCGTCCACTGACTTGGCCAGAGCTTCCACACTGCCAGCCAGATGTTGCGTGGCATTGCGAAATGAATTCTGGATCAATTCCTGATCGGCACGCCCCTGCTCCGCCAGTTTTTCCAGGGTCTTGGTCAGCATCTCGTTGCGCAAGACATGCAGCGCATCGCGCGTGACGCGCAATTCTTCTGCCACCGCCAGACGCAAGCGTTCGGACTGGTCAGTCTGCGCGGCAATCAGCCGGTCGCCCTGTTTGTTCAGGCCGTCATGCAAATCAACCAGCATGGCGCGATGCTGTTGTTCCAGCACCTGCGCGGTGTGCGCGGGCAGCTTGCGCTGCATGATAAGCAGAACTATCACCAACACCAGCACGGCAACAGTTAACAGAATTTCCAACATGGGTGTCCCGAACAAAGAATAGTGCGCAGTATAAATCATTGCTGGCTAGCTATAGGGGTGCGCTGCATAAATGCTGTCTGGAGAGGGTAGGCAACTCGTTACTTTAAGTGCAAAGCAATGCGCCCATGGACTATCCGTCCATGGGCGCATTTACTGTGATGTGAAATTCAGGTCTTTTTGTCAGTCGGGCAGGTGTTCATGCCGAATATTGCATAACCGGGACAGAACCCTATTGCCCCGGTCAGCAAGAGTGGAAGGCCGAGCAAGCCAAACCATTTATATGAACTGTCGGTGAGCAGCAGGGAGAGCAGGGCAAGACCCACTATGACGCGTATCACGCGGTCAATATTACCTTCGTTAATTTTCATACTATCCTCCGTCTGGGTTGAGTGAGCGGGAACACAGCGTAGCAGATTGGTTGAGGTGTGTCAGTGTGCCTTAGATATGCCATATTCCAATTTGTGATAGAAAGGAGCACAAGGCGGCAAGGATAAGGCGACGAAGACAGTACATTATTGATCCGGCACGAATATGTTTGAACTTTCCGTTCGGGCTGAGGTATCGAAGCCCCTTTACCCTTCGATACCTCAGGGCGAACGGGCTTCAAACTTCATCTGGCCGAATCAATAGTACGGCTAGGAGCCGAAGACGCAGCCAACGCAGTGATCGTTTCTATCAGGAATTGGAATCAGGACGCATTTGGGGGAACAGAATGACATCGCGGATGCTGGGGCTGTCAGTGAGCAACATAATGAGTCGGTCTATGCCGATGCCTTCTCCGGCAGTCGGCGGCAAACCATATTCCAGCGCTCGAATATAGTCGTTATCCTTGAACATGGCTTCTTCGTCGCCTGCATCTCTGGCCGACACCTGCGCGTCAAAGCGCGCTTCCTGATCTTCCGGGTCATTCAATTCGGAGAAGCCATTAGCAATTTCGCGCCCGACCATGAATAGCTCGAAGCGCTCGGTTATTTCCGGGCGGGTGTCGCTGCGGCGCGCCAACGGCGAGGCTTCGGCGGGGTAGTCGATGATGAAAGTGGGCTCGAATAACTGATGTTCGGCCAGCTCTTCAAACAGTGAGAGTTGCAGTCCGCCCACCCCGTCCGCCGACCTGTATTTGGCCTTGAGATCCTGCAATGCATTGATCAGAAAGTCGCGGTCATTCAGTTGCGCATCCGAAAACTGCGGATGGAATTTTTGGATGGCCTGGGCGATGGTCAGGCGATGGAATGGTTTGCCAAGGTCGAGTTCACGGCCCTGATAAGTGATAAGCGTCGTGCCGAGGACTTTAAGTGCTACTTCGCTGAACAGCTGCTCGGTGAAATCCATCAGGTAGCGGTAATCGCGATAGGCCTCGTAAAATTCGATCATGGTAAATTCCGGGTTGTGCCGTGTGGACAGCCCTTCGTTGCGGAAATTGCGGTTGATCTCGAACACCTTCTCAAAGCCGCCTACCACCAGCCGCTTGAGATATAGCTCCGGCGCGATGCGCAGATACAGTTGCATGTCGAGCGCGTTGTGGTGGGTAGTAAATGGCTTGGCCGCCGCGCCGCCAGGGATGGAATGCATCATCGGCGTTTCCACTTCAAGATAGTCGTGGCGCATGAAAAATTCACGTATCGCCTGAATGACCTTGGAGCGGATGATGAAAGTATTGCGCGTAGCTTCATTGGTAATCAGATCAACATGACGCTGGCGATATTTTTGTTCCTGATCGGTCAGGCCGTGGAATTTTTCCGGCAACGGGCGCAGCGCTTTGGTCAGCAGGCGCAGCTTGGCCACGCGCACAGAAAGTTCGCCGGTTTTGGTTTTGAACAGCACACCGCTGGCGCCGATAATGTCGCCCATGTCAAAGTGCTTGAACGCGTTGTGGTCTGCCTCGCCAGTATCGCCGTCGCTGATGTAGAGCTGGATGCGCCCGCTCATGTCCTGAATGGTCGCGAAGCTGGCCTTGCCCATTACGCGTTTCAACATCATGCGTCCGGCCACGGTCACGCTGATCGCGGCGGCAGCCAGCTCCTCATTGCTCATTTCACCGTGCGCGGCATGCAGTTTTCCCGCCAGGTCTTTTCGCTCAAAATCATTCGGGAAAGCAACGCCATCCTTGCGCAGTGCAGCGAGCTTAGCGCGGCGCTCAGCGATGATTTTATTTTCGTCTTGTTGGGGTAGTGTTTGATCAGTCATGATATTTGAGTCAAATTGTTAGAGTTTGAAAAATTATTGGCCGAAATAGGCAACCTTCATTCCGAGAGATTGCGCGGCTTGCCGCAGCACGGCATCCGCCGTGGCGAGTTCATGCGCAGCCAGGGAACGGGCAATGGCCAAGTGAAGCGCATCGAGGCTGCGT